>JBGUOI010000001.1:0-3886 GCA_045118075.1 Porcincola sp.
TACCGTTTTCCTCCCCGGCACACCGGTGGACCGTCTGCCGGAAGGCTTTATGATCTGGTCCCATCTTCAGGAGATTGACCCGGAGGCGAAGTCGATCCCCTATTATGCCATCTGGAACGAGGCCGACGAGGCCGGTTTCATCACGGCGGCTGTATCTGAAATGCAGGATAAACCGGAGACCGGCGCTGTGACGAACGAACCCGGCCTGCCTGCTTACGCTTATTCCGGGGACGACCCCATAGAGGGAGCCATCGCAGATTATCTGGCAGCCAATGAGCGCGCCAAGGAGTATCTGACGGAACCGGGATATGTGACGATCCCATGCCCGATCATCCATAAGACCGAAATGATCGACGATACGCATGCGAAGGTGTACGGCTCTTTCTGGATCCTGAACTATGTCCGGCGCGGAGAGACCCTGTTCAACATCTCCGGCGGAGAATATCCCGCGGTCATCATGCTGGAAAATGCAGACAGCCGGTGGCAGGTGACTGCCATGGAAGAAGCCGGGGACGGCGAGGATTACGTGGAAGATATCGAGCGGTTTGCGGATGGTGATCAGGAACTGGCAGATCAGTATTTCGCCGGCGCTGACCTGGGGGCAGAAGCAAATCAGGCGATCCGGACACGGTTCATCAAAGCTTATGTCGAAGCAAACGGTTTGAACATCACCGCTTACCAGGACTACGGCTGGGAACCTGTAGAACTGAACTGAGAGAGGACGGTGTGCCCAATGAAGAGGCTGATTCCTGCTCTACAGTGCCAGCCGACCCTCCTCTTTCGTATCAATCATTGACCGGGTTGATCTGGTCAAAACAGGCTTATTGAATTCTAGTCCAAATCAGTTATGAAGGAGGAAACCAAAATGAAAAAACTGATTGCGATCTCCTTGTCCCTTATTCTGGCGCTTGTACTGGTCTGCGCCGCCTCCGCGGAAACCGTTCAGGCCAAACCCGTCGAAATCGACCCCTCCAACCTGGAAGGGCGGATGGTAAGAACGGATATCGAATACAAGGAAGGCGACAAAATGCAGCTGACCCTGTATGTCCCGGAACGTTTTGACGCCGCAGCGATCCAGGCCGTACAGCCCGGCGATGTCATCGTCACCGACGGCGAAGAAATCAAAATCGAAACCGTCGACACAGACGGCCCCGATTTTGTCTTCAACAAGTGCACCGAGAACGAGATGCTTTTCTGCGACGCCGGCCATGATGAGTTTGAGCACTGCATGGATAACGACTACGTACCGTGGATAAAGCTGACCACTCTGGAACTGGAGCAACTGGAATACTATCCGATTATCGACTATGTCGACCCCATCTCCGGCGACATCCTGGAAGATCCGGTTATCTACCGCGGAGATCGGCTCATGGAACTGCTGAAGAACCCGGACGCCGTCTCGTTCTCCGTGAAGAACGTGGACGTGGTCTATGACCGGAATAATATGCCCGTTCTTATGATCCGTTACTACTCCCCCGCTCAGTAAACAGAGCATAGGCCGATTAAAAGGGAATGGCAGAACTTTCTGCCATTCCTTTTCGCGTTCCCTTGATCCTACATTCAGAGAAAAGATTTTCATAACAGAAAAACTCAATACCGTCATCCGGAGAACGAAGGCAACCTGTTATGTCCAACGCAAGCAAATCGTTCACATCGATGCAAGCAACCCGTTCACATCGACGAGATGTGAACGGAATGGTCGGGCAATGGAGCACGTTCAACCAAATGCGTACCTTTTTGAGGGAAATTTGCGTACCACTACAACCCGCAGACCCTTTGAAATTAACGGCTTCAGCGGCTCTCCAAAACGGTTTGATGTTTCAACCACATAGTGAGGACGAACTGTTCCAAATGTCCAACTGGACTGGTAGGCCGAAAGTACGAAAGCATGGTGGCATGGCTCAGTCGGTAGAGCACATCGTTCACATCGATGGGGTCATTGGTTCGAGTCCAACTGTCACCACCACTCGGAAGTCCTTGTAGATCAAGGGCTTCCACTTTTTTATCCCCCGGCATCACTGCCGAGGGGTTCACTTTTTTCAGGGTTCACTTCGGCGACGTGAACAGCTCGGGTCGCCATTCCGTTCACACGGTCGTCTGGCTCAGTTGCCGGAAAATCGGGGTGGCTTTGTTGGTGGAATCAACTGGCTTTGTAAGTTTATCTTCCGAGATAACTTCCCATCACATCATCCCGGCAATCGGGAATTTATCAAATCATCGTTTATTCCAATGGTATACAGATGATATATTTCTGATCCTTGAAATCTCCAATGATCTGACCGCCGTTGTTCAGCATGATTTTTACGGTTGGCTCATTACTTTTCATCGGAAACAGCTTTATTTCTTTATATCCGATCTCTTTGCATTTTTTCAATAATTCTTTGAATAAAATACTTCCGTATCCTTTTCCTCTGTATCCCTTTGCGATACCGTACCCCAGATTTCCTGCACCGACGACCGTTTCCAGATACTCGGATGACGAATGCCTGACTCTGCCGTAACCGACGGGAATATCGTCGATATATAAAAAATATGTAGTATACGGAATCCAGCCTTCCGGCAGATCCTTGCCTATGGAATTATTATCCGTTATTCGCAGCCACTCTTTATACTCGTCATAAGACAGGTTATATACCGGATTCGTAAAACCGTTTTCAACCGCAGCGCACCATCAACCAGCAGATCAAGGAAGCCGAGTCCACCTTCCGTCTGGCCGGGGCTGGTGTACAGAACTACGAAAAGACCATCGCAGGCACGGAAGCCAAGCTGTCCATGCTGGGACAGAAGCTTACCCAGCAGCAGCGGGCTGTGGAACAGTACAGTCGGGCTCTGGTGGCGGCGAACGATAAGCTGAAGGAAAACTACGACCGGCATCAGGACTACACCCAGCGGCTGGAGCAGGCAAAAGCCCGGCAGGAAGACCTGCGCTTCGAGGTGGAAGCGGCCACCTACGCCTATGAGAATTACCGTGATTCCCTGGGCGAAACGGACTCCGCCACCATCGCCGCCAAGCAGAATCTGGAGCGATATAAGGAAGAGCATGCAGAGGCTATCTCAAATTTGATGTGGAAAAGTACTGAGAATGATCTACGGAGAAAGTGAGCAAGGTAAAATGAATGAAATGGATAAATACGTCGAACATGTAATGGAAATGATTGCTTCAGGAGGTATTGACAAGGAAAAATTAAAAAACAAATTGATATCAAACTGGAGTAAGCTGGAAATAAAAGCAGAAAGACTAACAAAGGAAATGAATGAAATTCTCAAAGAAGCAGGAGCGACAGAAACTCAGATTGAATGGGGAATCGATCTGCCTACACTCTCCTGGAAAGAAGAAAAAAGAATGTGCCAACTGGAGACAGAACTTAAGGATGTGCTTGTTGAGATGGCCGCAGTCAAAGGTGCGGAAGAGGCTCTGAAACGAATGGAAGACATTTGATTTAGCGTCCGCCAACAAGGCGAGCGACAAGGGAAATAAAATAACGGTGAGTAGATATAGAAAATGGCTTCACATAAAGCTTTCCAGCAATTCCTCAAGAGATAAATCACCAGCCTAAAGATCGCCTGTTTTGTTAGATTTCTAATCATCCGGGCTATTAGCAGCCATAATCACTGCTAATTCTGTCGAACGATGATGCAAAGAAAGGCGGACGATCACGTAGACCGCAAGCAATCCTTCATACCCATTCGTTTGAGCAATAAGGTGCTGCCTCGTTCGTAAGGCAGCACCTTTCTGATTTTTCAGTCCAATCCAGAATCGTCATCATACTTGTGCAGATTATGATCAACCGCTTCGGAACGGACTAACTTAACGTATTCCGGGGGATCGTTGCAGATGCGGCAGTCCGGCTCGGAGCATTCGTACATGTTGCGGGGGATCCGCTTC
>JBGUOI010000002.1:0-2535 GCA_045118075.1 Porcincola sp.
TCAAGGCCCCCTTCGATCAGTGCTTTCAGGTATTTGTAATCGGTCTCAAAATCTTCAAACGACAGGTCATCCATATAGATGATAAACCGGTAATTCCGGTTCTTGATCTGAGCGACCACATCATTCAGGTCTCTAAGCTGATGTTTATAGACTTCTATCACTCGAAGCCCTCTGTCATAGTACCTATTCAGGATGCCTTTGATGCTGGAGGATTTGCCTGTGCCGGCATCGCCGTAGAGCAGGCAGTTGTTGGCACTGCGGCCTTCGAGAAACGCCTCTGTATTATCGGTCAGTTTTTTCTTGGCGCTTTCGTAACCCACCAGGTCTTCCAGATAGACATGAGCAATGTTCGTGATGGGTTCGATCTTTACTTCCCCGTTCTCATTCCGAATCCGGAAAGCCTTGTGCAGGCCGAATTTCCCGACTCCGAAGCTGCGGTAGAATTCATTGACCGCAGCCGCGAATGAATCTGTATCAGGACAGGCGGCCAGGGTCCTTGCAAGGTCGCAGATCCGGTCACGGATCCTGCTGTTGAATGTATTCGTAAGAGCGGACACATTCCGGTAATCCAGAAGAGACAGCCACAGATGTTCACATGCCGTATCCCGGAAAAGGTCTTTATCCTGTGAAAACAGTTCACGGAAGATTCCCAGGTCATGGGCCGCAGCATTGTTGACCGTTCCCTCGACTGCTCCCCTGATCTCACAGGCCCTGGAGTAGACATTTTCATGGTAGACCAGGTGCCAGGTCAGATAGCAGTGCCAGAGGTTACCGGAAAAACCGTGTTCCTCACACAGGGCAGTCATTTCGCCCATACATTTGAAAAGGCCGGCCTCATCCCCGGCAGATGCCCGTCCCAGTCGGGCCAGCAGATCGTCTTTAGCCGGACGGTACAGGATCAGTGAATCGATCAGTTTTATCATGGCAAATCCTCTTGATGCTCAATAATTCCCAAGTATCTTCATGTTGATCGCCTCCGAGCGGATGCCGCGCAGAGCATTCCTTACGCTCGGTTCATTCAGATTTCCTTCAAAATCGATAAAGAAGCGGTATTCCCAGCTTTTCCCCTGTATAGGCCTTGATTCGATCTTAACCATATTCAGGTCATTGTAGATGATATGTGAAAGGATATTGTACAACGACCCGCTGTAGTGAGGAAGTTCAAAGCATATACTGATTCTTCCGGCATCGGGCAGGAAGATCCGCTGGTTGGTAACGATCAGAAAACGGGTCGCGTTTGACTCATCCGAATAAATATGATCCGCAAGGATCTTCAGTCCGTACCTTGCAGCGGCAAACTCGCTTCCGATGGCGGCATGGGTGATATCTCCTTCTTCCGCAATCTTTCTGGCAGCAAGCGCTGTGTTGTCATAGGGAACCAGGCTCCACCCGGGATGCTGTTCAAGATATTCCTCGCACTGCAAAAGTGCCTGCTGGTGGGAATAAACGGCGCTGATCTGATCGATCGAAGCACCGGGAAGTCCCATAAGCACATGTTCACACGGAATCATCACATCGCCGACGATATAGTTCTCAAAATCGACCAGAAGATCGAAATTATCGCCAACGATACCGGCGGTGGAATTCTCGATCGGAAGCACGGCATAATCCGCGGCTCCTTCAGCGATCGCTTCCATGGCGTCCCTGAAGCGCCTGACGTGAAAACTGTTCACGTCTTCACCGAAATATTTCCACAATGCAGCGTGGGAGTAAGCCCCCTCCGTTCCCTGGTAGACGACCCGGACATTTTCACTGTCCATCAGGGTATCCACCTGGATAAACGGGAGTTTTCCGGAAGAACCGCTCATAGTGAGCAGCCTATAGCGCTGCTTGCGGTCAATGGCTCCCAAGTGGGCAAACACTTCTTCAAGTCCGTGCCGGGAAAAATCATCATCGGTATCCTGCGTCAGCTTTTCGATCCGATTCTTCTCACGGTTTCCGTCATAGAAACTCTCCCCGAGCAGCATCTTTTCTTTCATGATCTGTTCCCGAAGTGAAAATCTCTCCTTAAGAAGGGCAGCGATCTTTTCATCTGTCTCCTCTACCAAAGCCTGGAGATGTTTTTGATCTGTCATAATTCTCTCTTTCTGTAAAAAACTCTTTCACCTCATGAAGAAAAGCAAGTGATCCGCATACCAGGATCACATCGTCCCCGCATGCCGCATCAAGAGCCATCGCCATGGCATGCCTGACTGTTCCGGCATCTGTCACACGGGAACTGACTTTTCTTACAGCCTCAGCCGTTTTATCAGACGGCAGGGCTCTTGGATTGTCCATCGCAGCCACCGTAAATACACGGACGGCCAAAGGAGCGATTAACTTTATTATTTTATCATATTCTTTATCCGAAAACACGCCGAAGATCAGATAAATATCTCTTCCGGCAAAATATTCTTCGACAGCCTCTGCCAGCTTCGCGGCCGCATCCGGATTATGAGCTCCGTCAATAATGACTGCCGGGTATTCACTGATCTGCTCAAAACGCCCTTCCCAGACAGTTTTTGTAAGACCCGCACTTACAGCCTCCGTGCTTAT
>JBGUOI010000003.1:0-24558 GCA_045118075.1 Porcincola sp.
TAACGATATTCCGGATGTCGCCGTTGTCGATCCGGATATGATGTCCTCCATGCCCAAAGGCCTGACGGCTTCCACCGGTATGGATGCCCTGACGCACGCTATCGAAGGGTATACCACAAAAGCAGCCTGGGCGCTGTCTGACTGCCTGGATCTGGAATCGATCAAACTGATCGCGAAGAACCTGCGCGCTGCCGTTGAAAATGATCCCGACGGACGCGAGGGAATGGCTCTTGCACAGTACGTAACGGCGATGGCTTATTCCAATGTAGGCCTTGGAATCGCCCACTCGATGGCCCATACGCTCGGCGCCGTCTACGATACGCCGCACGGCGTGGCCTGCGCCATGATGCTTCCGATCGTCATGGAGTTCAACAAAGAGTATACCGGAGAGAAATACAAAGCGATCGCCGAGGCGTTCGGTGTGGATACGACCGGAATGGATCAGGAAACATACCGTCAGGCAGCGATCGACGCAGTGCAGCAGCTGTCCGTGGATGTCGGCATCCCGACCAAACTCGAGAAGCTGAAAGAGGAAGATCTTCCGTTCCTGTGTGAATCCGCCGCAGCGGATGCGTGTGCACCGGGCAACCCCAGAGAGGCATCGCTGGCTGACTTTGAGGCCATGTTCCGCAAACTGATGTAAACAATGAAATAATGTAAATAACATGCCGGGGACGGATCTGCGCTGCGCTTTAAAGTGTGACGCAGATCCGTCCCCTTTCACATTGCTCTCCGGCTTTTTGTAATCTTGCATAAATTGTACATCTCAAAACTGTACAACCTGACAAAGTTGTTATTAATTCGTCTTGTTATATTGACAGATACAGACAAGTTGGAATATAGTTGTACGCAGTGAGGGGCCTGTTATTTTTAAGTTGTATTGTTTGAAGGCCTCTGGTGCAAGACAACTTGTACGGAAAATTGTACCTGACAACTTGGTGCGAAACTTATTGTATTTCAAAAGGAGGATGTACAATGAAACGTAAACTTATCAGCGCGGTCCTGACCGCAGCCATGGTTGGCTCCCTGGCGTTTTCCTCTGTCCCGGCTTATGCAGGCGACATTGCCAATGAAGACATCACCATCGGCGTTTCCATCTGGAGCTCCACAGACGTTCTCGGTTCTCAGTGCAAACTGATCCTTGATGCAGCTGCTGACGCTCTCGGCGTAAAAGTTCAGTATGTTGACCAGGGTCATGTTTCCGAGAAGGTTACCCAGTCTGTTGACACACTGTGTGCTGCCGGCTGCCAGGGTATCGTAATCTGCAACTCTGCTGACAGTGAGATGATGAGCGCGATCAACACCTGCAACAACAACGGTGTTTATCTGGCACAGTTCTTCCGCATCATCAGCGAAGAAGCCAACCCCGATATCTATGAACTTGCAAAAGCTTCTGACTACTATGTCGGTGCTGTTCATGAGAATGAGCCCGAAAACGGCGAGAAGCTGGTCAACATCCTCCTTGAAAAGGGCTGCAGAAACATTGGTCTGATCGGCTGGGAGCAGGGCGATGCTACATGGCTTGGCAGATGGGAAGGCTATCAGGCCGGTGTTGATGCCTGGAACGAAGCTAATCCCGATGATCAGGCGAAACTGTCCGATCCGCAGTATGCAGGCACCACTTCCGAAGGCGGAGCAAAGGCTGCTGACGCTCTGATGCAGGCTGATCCCGATCTGGATGCCATCATCCCGGCCGGCGGCGGCGGAGAGCCCCTGCAGGGTGCTATCAGTGCTATCGAAAAAGCCGGCAAGACCGGTGAGATCGCTGTTGTTTCCACCGACTTCCTTCCGGACCTTGGCGAGAGACTGGCGAACGGCTCCATGGCTGGTGAATCCGGCGGACATTACTGCGATCCTCTGTTCGCATTCATGATGGTCTACAACGCAATCAAGGGCAACTACACTG
Source organism: Porcincola sp. (assembly GCA_045118075.1). Taxonomy (GTDB): domain Bacteria; phylum Bacillota; class Clostridia; order Lachnospirales; family Lachnospiraceae; genus Merdiplasma. Next base: position 1,907 of record JBGUOI010000003.1, read on the forward strand.
ATTTCGGCGGCACCTTCAATGAGATCCTGTTCCCGTATCTGTATGTTGCATCTGCAGAAGACTATGCTGATTATGAAACCTACTTCGTAGATCAGCTTCCCTACACCTCTGATGAGCTGGCTGCCATGGCAGATGAGAGCCTTGAAGAGCTTACAGCTACCGCTGCTGCTCTGTCCATCGAGGATGCTGCAGCACGTGCTGCCAAATAATATGAACAATGCAGTTTGCCCCGTGTAACGGCAGGCTGAAACATCAGTGGGGTTGCCGCAAGCTTTAATGATGGCGGCAGCCCCATTTTTCTTGGCGGGAGAGAAAAATCCTGCCCGCGAGTCTTGAATATTAAAATTGAGGTGAAACGTATGGGTTCTACTGCAAATACAGCAGGTGGAAAGAAACTGGGCGGCAAAACCCTCGGTTACGCGATGCTGGTCCTTCTGGTCATCGCGTCCTGGGCGATCTTCAAGATCATCACGCCGAGCAATTTCGGTAAACCTGCCAATCTTCTCAGCTACTTTGAGGCATCTTTGATGGTGTCCGCCGGTGCTGTCGGCTTCTTCTTTGTCATGGTCATGGGGATGTTCGACTTCTCCATCGGCGCAAATATCATGCTTTCTTCCATCGTGGGCACCGTGCTTGCCTCCAGGTTCGGACTGGGATATCCCGGACTGATCCTCGGCTGCATTGCCACCGGCGCGATCATCGGTACGATCAACGGCCTCTTCTATGTGACCCTTCGTATCCCTTCCATGATCGTTACCACCGGCCTGGCCCTGATCTACGAGGCGATCGCCAGCTATATCGCAGGCGGCCAGTCGGCCACGCTGCCGTCCGACCTGCGTGCATTCGGCTCCATGCCGGGCAACCTGATCCTGGCTGTCATCGCTTTTGTGGTGGCATATCTTCTGCTTAATTATACCAAGATCGGTACTTACACCTATGCGATCGGCTCCGATGAGTTCGTAGCCAAGAACATGGGTATCGACGTAAGACGGTACAAAGTGCTTGCCTTCATCATCTCCGGCGCTTTCTTCGGAGTGGAGGCTATTCTGACCATCAGTTACGGCTCCTCCATGGTCGCCGAGACCGGCATGCTTTCCATGAGCCGCAACTTCTATCCGACGATGGGCTGCTTCCTGGGCATGGCCATGAAGAAATACGGCATCCCGATCCAAGCCATCATCATCGGTGAATTCTTCCTGCAGATCATCTATTACGGCTTTGTGGCGCTTGGCGCTCCGACAGCTGTCAACGATGTCATCTCAGGTCTGGCGCTGCTGATCATCGTTACCCTGACCACCAAGGTCACCAAGGGCGAGATCGTTAAGTAATTCGAAGGAGGATTTGAGGAATGAGCGAAGTAAGATTAAAGGTTCAGAACCTCTGCAAGACCTTCGGTATTACGAGGGCGGTGCAGAATGTTTCGTTTGATATCAACAAGGGCGAGGTCCATGCACTGATCGGTGAGAACGGATCGGGCAAATCCACCCTTACCAATATGCTGACAGGAATCTACACGATCGACAGCGGCACCTTTATCCTGGACGGAAAGGAGATCCATCCGAAGAACCAGGTGGAGGCGAATGATGAAGGCGTGTCCATCATCGTTCAGGAGCTGGGCACGTTGTCCGGACTGACGGTCGCGGAGAACATTTTCCTCGGTCATGAAGATCCGTTCGTCAGCCACGGCTTTAAGAATACCAACGCCATGAACCGCAAGGCCCAGGAACTGCTCGACAAGTACGGGTTCGGCAGGATCAAGGCCTCAGCCATGGTGGATGATTATAACTTTGAGGACAGGAAGCTGGTAGAGATCGTCAAGGCTACCTATTTTGATCCGAAGATCGTTGTCATCGACGAGACCACGACAGCTCTTTCACAGGAAGGCCGTGAAGAACTCTACAAACAGATGAACCGCATCCGCAGTGAGGGAAATACCATTATCTTCATTTCCCATGACCTGCCTGAGGTCCTTCGGATGTCTGATACGATCACCATCCTGCGTGACGGTGTCTACATCGGTACCGTTAAGAGCAGCGAGGTCGACGAGGAAGAATTAAAGAAGCTGATGGTCGGCCGTGAGGTGACCGGCGATTATTATCGCTCCGATTATGGTGAGAAGGTATCCGACGAAGTGGTCCTGACGGTGGACAACGTGAATGTTCCCGGACAGATCCATGATATCTCCTTTAAACTGCATAAGGGTGAGATCCTCGGCTTCGGCGGACTTTCCGAGTCCGGCATGCATGAGGTGGGCAAGGCCTGCTTCGGCGCCTCCTTTGACAGGACCGGCACCGTAAAGCTCGCGGACGGTACAGAGATCAATTCCATTCCGTCTGCGATCGCGCACAGCATGGCATATACATCCAAGGACAGGGATAACGAGTCCGTGGTCATGAACCAGAGCATCGGCGACAATATCTGCCTGCCGTCTCTTGACTCCCTGACAAGCCTGCCCGGGATCTTAAGCGGAAGCAAGATGAAAGCGTTCGCGAAAGAATTTGCGGCTGAGATGTCCGTAAAGATGGTCGATACCGACCAGTTCGTGTCTGATCTTTCCGGCGGCAACAAACAGAAGGTCGTCCTTGCCAGATGGATCGGTAAGGATTCGGATATCCTCGTGCTCGACTCACCCACCCGCGGTATCGATATCAAGGTAAAACAGGATATCTACCAGCTGATGGACCGCATGCGCAAGAGCGGCAAATCGATCATCATGATTTCCGAGGAACTGATGGAACTGATCGGTATGTGCGACAGGATCCTCATTATGAAGGACGGAGCGATCAGCGGCGAGCTGATGCGCAGCCCCGACCTGGATGAGAACAGCCTGATTGCGAAGATGGTATAAGGAGGGGAGATAATGGCTGGAAATACAAATACATTATCCAGAGAAGAACAACTGAAAAAACGCTCACAGATGGCGTTGCTGCGTTCTCTCCTTCCGATCGTCGGACTGATCGTGGTGATCGTTGTTTTCAATATTCTTACAAAAGGAAGGCTGCTGGGGAAATTCTCCATGGCCGTGTCGCAGATCTATGTGACGATGATCGCCTCCACCGGCGTATTCTTCGTCATGACCATGGGCGGTCTTGATTTCTCCCAGGGTTCCATCCTGGGTATGGCGTCCATCGTTGTCTGCATGGTTTCAAAGACGAGCATCCCGCTTGCTGTTTTAGCGGGTATCGCTACAGGTGCCGCGATCGGCGCGATCAACGGTTTCTTCTATGTAAACCGCAAGATCAAGTCCTTCATCGTTACGATCTGTACGATGTTCCTGTTCCGCGGCATCATCAAGTACCTGACATCCAACGCACCGGTACAGGGCAGCGCGAAGCTGATCATGCTCAATACCGACCGGCTGAAACTGATCTGCATGCTGGTCGTGGTCGTGATCGGGTTTATCGCGTTCCACTTTACCAAGTTCGGAATTTATCTCAAAGCGATCGGCGCCGGTGAGAAAGCAGCCAAATTCGGCGGCATCCGGACCGATAAGATGAAATTCCTGGTCTACGTACTGGCCGGTGCCCTCACAGGCTTTGCCGCATTTATCAACTCGATCAAAGTCGGTTCGGTTACCGCTTCCGGCGGCAATCAGGTGGAAACGCAGATCCTGATCGCCCTGGTGCTTGGCGGAATGCCCATTACCGGCGGCGCGAAAGCGCGCTTTGTCAATATCATCATCGGTTCTGCGCTGTATGTAATTCTTTCCTCCGGACTGAATATGATCGGACTGTCCACACAGGCCCAGCAGCTGGTCCAGGGCGTCGTTTTCCTGGTATTCGTAGCTGTGTTCGCCGACAGAGAATCGCTTAAGGTGATCAAATAATTTTCAACTGACCAGAAAGGAACAACGCTTTATGAAGAAACTGTTTTTTATCCCCGGAAGCCAGGATCTGTACGGCGAGGAGTGCCTCAGACAGGTTGCGGCAGACTGCCGCGAGATGGTGGACTTTTTAAATGAGAAACTCGCTGACACGATCTGCATTGAGCTTCTGCCCACAGTCGAGACTTCCAAAAACTGTGTGGAAAACATGAAGCGCGTCATGAATGATGATGACTGCGTAGGCGTGATCACATGGATGCACACCTTCTCACCGGCCAAGATGTGGATCAAGGGTCTCCAGATCCTTCACAAACCGCTTCTGCACCTGCACACTCAGTTTAATGAGAAGCTTCCCTACGACGAGATCGACATGGATTTCATGAACCTGAACCAGGCTGCCCACGGCGACCGTGAGTATGGGTTCATCCTTGCCAAGATGAACGTCGTCCATGAGGTAGTGGCAGGCTATTACAAAAACGATAAGGTGCTCGGTAAGATCCGCCAGTTCGCACAGGTCGCGAAGGCGATCGACTGCTCGAAGAATACGCGTATTGCGACCTTCGGCAACAACATGCGTGATGTGGCCGTGACCGACGGCAACCGTCTGGAAGCCGAGATCAAGTACGGCTGGGAAGTCAAGTACTGGGGTATCGGCGAAATCGCGAAGCTGGCTGATGCCTGCACTGACGCCGAGGTGGATGCGAAGATGGCCGAGTATGCCGAAAAGTATACCATGGCGACCGACAATATCGACGCCGTGAAGGTTCAGGCCCGCTATGAGATCGCGTTTGAGAAATTTGCCGAGAAGAACGGAATCACCGCCTTCACCGACAACTTCCAGGATCTGCACGGAATGGAGCAGCTTCCCGGCCTGGCGATGCAGAGCCTGATGGCGAAAGGCATCGGCTTCGGTCCCGAGGGCGATTACAAGATCAGTGCTTTCTCTTCCGTACTGATGAAGATGGCGGAAGGCAGAGAAGGTGCGACCGGTTTTATCGAGGATTACACCTACGATCTTACCGAGGGCCAGGAGCTTGAGCTTGCCTCCCACATGCTGGAGGTTCCGGCTTCATTTGCAGCCACCAAGCCCGAGATCCAGGTACATCCTCTCGGAATCGGCGGCAAGGCCGATCCGGCCCGTCTGGTCTTTGACGGTGTGACCGGCGACGGCATCCAGGTAACGCTGATCGATCTGGGCGATCACTTCCGGATCATCTGCGCGGACATCGAACTGGTCAGTCAGCCCAAACCCATGCCCAAGCTTCCGGTGGCGCGCATCATGTACCGCCACAAACCGAACTTCGAGATCGGAACAGCGGCCTGGTGCTATGCTGGCGGTGCCCATCATTCCGTGGTCTCCACGGCGCTTACACGCTCGGATATCGCAATGTTCGCCCGTCTGACCGGTACGGAACTGATCACGATCGGCGATGATACGACCGAAGAAGACTTAAGGAAGTTCTTCTGCTGATCGAATCTGTCTGAAAGAAAAACCTTTTCCCGCGGCTGGCTGGCGCCGCGGGATACGGAAAGGCGGTGAGGACATGGCCGGACAGGAAATGAAATACCGACAGGTGATCGACTGGGTCAGGGAAAACATAGAGAACGGCACGCTCCGCGAAGGAGACAAGCTGCTGTCGGAAAATGAACTGAGTGCACGATTCGGCCTGAGCCGTCAGACCATCCGCCGGGCGCTCGGGGAGCTGGTGGACCTGGGAATGGTCACCAGGATGCAGGGCAGCGGGACGTACATCGGAGCGGCTCCGGTACAGGGCCGGGAACGGCATAACAATATTGCTGTTATCAGTACGTTCAATGAGACCTACATCTTTCCTTCCATCCTTAAAGGAATCGGACAGGTGCTCACCGGGAACGGATACACCATGCAGGTCTATTTTACAGACAACCGCCTCAGTCATGAGGAGGCGATCCTGAAACTCCTTCTGGAGAAGGACGATATCGACGGACTGATCGTAGAACCGGTCAAAAGCTCTCTGCCCAACCCGAATATCCGCTACTATGAGGAGATCATGGAAAGAGGGATAAAACTGCTGTTCTTTAATGCATTTTATCCCGAGCTTGACTGCCCGTGCGTGAGGATCGACGATACCGTGGCAGCAAGGACAGCCACAAGGCTTTTAACGGATGCCGGACACCAGAAGATCGGTGCTGTCTTTAAATCCGATGACGGACAGGGAACGCTGCGCTATCAGGGCTACCTGGAAGCATTGGGCGAGGCGGGGCTGAAAACAGACCAGAAATGGGTGGTCTGGCTCGATACGCCGGCCTCCTCGGACATGGAACAGCTGGCGGATTATCTTTTCAGCCGGCTGGAGGGCTGCACCGGCATCGTCTGCTATAATGACCAGATCGCGTACCAGCTGATCGGTATGGCTCTTGACCGGGGCATCCGGATCCCGGAGGATCTGTCCGTTGTCGGGATCGATGACTCTTATCTGGCCGGGGTGTGCAGGGTGCCGTTCGACTCCGTGGCGCATCCGAAGGAAGCGCTCGGAAAAAAGGTGGCAGAAAACCTGGTCGCCATGATCCGGGACCCGTCGTTTGACGGAAACTGCCTGATGGAGAGCAGACCGGTGATGAGAGGATCGGTAGCAGTGAAGTGAAAAAATGATGACAGGGGACGCAGGAAAGTCTCCTGTCATCTTTTTATAATGGAGGACGGCGTGGCGTATATATCGGAGAAAGATTGGCAGGCGCAGGTGACATTTCCTGACTGGAAAGGATACACGGACGATACCCTGGCGATGAACTGCATGTGCAGCTTTTACTTTTGTCATGGCCAGGGAAAGATCATGGTCTGTCCGTCGCGGGAGGTGACTGGTTTCGACCTGTATGTAAACGGACACAAGGTCGATACGGATGGGTGCCGCGGCGGGGATAATTTTGAAGCGGACATTGCCCCCTTTACCCTGAACGGGATAAATACGCTGCAGGTCTCCAATATCAGCCCGGAAACAGAGCTGGCAAAAGTAACGGTGTTCATTCCCTATCCGGAAGTGCTTGAGGGCAGCCCCGAAGAGGAGGGTATCCGTCCGGAAGCCCTGGAGCTGATCGATGACATTACCTCAACAGATGTTGAATTCGGTTTTCCGGGGGCGCAGCTTGCCGTTATCCGAAACGGGAGACTGGTCTGCAGCCGGGCCTGGGGAAAAACGAATGCGTATCTGCCGGACGGGAGTATAAACGACCGGGCTTCGGACGTGACAGAGGATACGCTGTTTGACCTGGCTTCCGTGACAAAAATGTTTTCCGTGAATTACGCGTTTCAGAAGTTCGTGACAGATGAGAAGGTCGATTTGGATGAGAAGATAACCCGGTTCCTGGGCGATGAATTCGTGACAGAGACGATGGATCCGGCTGATGCCGGTTTTGCCGGCGCGCCTTCAACGGACAAAGTCAGGGAATGGAAAGCCGGCCTGACCATCCGCGATCTTCTAAGGCACCAGGGCGGTTTCCCGGAAAATCCCCGCTATTATGCGCCTTATCTGCTCACGGGAAGTGAACCGGAAAATCCGCTGTACGCCGGAAACGGAGCGGATGAGGAGACGAAGAATTCGACCATACGGGCCATCTGCCGTACCCCGCTTATCTATGAGCCCGGTACGAAGACAGTCTATTCAGACGTGGATTATGTTGTACTTGGCCTGATCGCGGAGCAGATCGCCGGTATGGACCTGGATATCTATCTGAAGCAGACATTTTTTGAACCGATGGGACTGGACCGCATCACTTACAACCCGCTGAGGAACGGATTTACAGCGGATGAGTGCGCCGCAACGGAACTAAACGGGAATACCAGGGACGGGCTTTATGACTGGTCGGGGCTGAGGACCGGGACGCTTAAGGGTCAGGTGCACGACGAGACGGCTTACTATAATATGGCCGGAATCTCCGGGAATGCGGGACTGTTCTCCAATGCGCGTGATCTGGCAAAACTCGCCTTTGTCATGATGAGCGGCGGATACGGTCAGAGCCGTTTCTTTTCTAAAAATGTTATGGATCTTTTCACGGCTCCGAAGAGTGCGGATGCCGGCAGCTGGGGGCTCGGCTGGTGGCGGCAGGGAGAAGGTCAGCGGGTCTGGTATTTCGGGCCCCAGGCGGGTGCGGATACGATCGGGCATCAGGGATGGACCGGCACGATGGTCATGATCGACCGGGGCCGGCAGCTGGTCATCGTCTATCTGACCAATAAGATCAACTCCCCTGTGACAGACAATAAAACCGACGCCAATCAGTTCAACGGGAACCGGTATACGGCCGGCACCCTCGGTTTTGTCCCGCAGATTCTGTCCCTGGGAATGGATTCGCAGACAGATATTTCAAGGCAGCTGTTTGATCTGGCGAAGGAGATGGTGACCGGGGCACGGAAACTGGCAGATAAAAAGGGAGGCGGGATAGAAGGTCATCCTGCCATGAAGAATCTGCAGAGCAAGATCCGGGTGCTCGAGAAGATAAAAAAACGGAACGGTAATTTACAGGAACCATGATTCCGTATATAGTGATTCTATCAATTTCGATGAAGGAAATATTGTTTTCATGAGTTCAACCGTTACGATCGATAACCGTGCTTTTTACAGAAAACTGACCGCGATCGCTCTTCCGATCGCCTTCCAGAGCCTGATGCTGGCGGCTGTTGCTGCCGGCGACGCGCTGATGCTGGGGCAGATCGCCCAGGAAGAGATGACCGCGGTATCTTTAGCTACCCAGGTCCAGTTCGTCCAGAATATGATCATGTCCGCTTTCGTGGCGGCGGGAGCGATTCTGGGAGCCCAGTATTTCGGCAAGGGTGAATCGGGGACATTAAAGGAGATCTTTTCGCTGATGCTGCGGTTCTGCGCGGTGGTCAGCCTGATCTTTTTCATACTCTGTGAATTTTCTCCGCAGCTGCTGATGCGCATCTTTACACACGATCCCGGGCTGATCGGAATCGGGAGCGGCTACTTAAGGATCGCCGGATGGTCCTACCTGATGACAGGGATCTCGCAGTGCTGCCTGACCATGATGAAGGTGACGGACCATGTGAGAGCCAGTGCCTGGATCAGCACCGGCGCAGTCGTACTGAACATCCTGTTTAATGCGGTCCTTATTTTCGGGCTGCTCGGGTTTCCGGCGATGCACTCGAAAGGGGCGGCGCTGGCGACGACGCTGGCAAGGCTGATCGAACTCGGGGTATGCATCGGGCTGGGAATCAAAGGATTTTATGCTTCACCTGCCTGGGGATCTCTTCTTCGGGCCAGAAAACAGCTCAGTGCGGATTTTGCCAGGCAGTGGATTCCGCTGATGGGCGGCGGCCTTTTGTGGGGCGTCGGGTTTACATCCTACACCGCGATCATCGGCCAGATGGGTGCTGATGCCGCTGCGGCAAACTCTGTGGCGGCAGTGGTGCGCGACCTGATCTGCTGCGTGTGCAACGGCATCGGAAACGCGGCAGCGATCATGGTAGGCAATGAACTGGGAGCCGGCAAGCTTGAAAAAGGCAGGGCGTATGGAATCAAACTCAGGAACATCTCCTGGGTGATCGGCATCGGATCCACGCTGCTGGTACTGGCGCTCACTCCGCTCGTGACTAAACTGGTGGTACTGTCCCCGGAGGCGGACCGTTACCTGACGGGGATGATGGTGATCATGGCAGTCTATATGATCGGACGGTGCGTGAACACCGTTACGATCAACGGCGTGCTCGACGGCGGAGGAGATACGATCTTCGACATGTATTCACTGGCCGTGAGCATGTGGGGAATCGCGATTCCGCTGGCCATTACGGGGGCGTTCGTTTTTCACTGGCATGTGCTGGCGGTGTACGCCTGCACCTGCCTGGACGAAGTCGGAAAAATACCGTGGGTCATGCTGCGATTTCGGAAATACAAATGGGTAAAAGATCTGACAAGATGATACAGGAAGGAAACAACCATGCCGGAAACACTCTATACCCGATGGGGACGTGAACTTGAAAGCAGAGCCTGGGCTGTGCTCGGAACTCCCTCGGAAAAGGAATTTGTCCCGCTGTCGGAATATCCCAGGCCGGGCCTTGTGCGGGAGAGCTATCTTAACCTGAACGGCTTTTGGGACTATGCGTTCACGGAGTCGGAAGATCTTCCCGGAGAGTATGAGGGAAAGATTCTGGTTCCCTTCTCCCCGGAGACAGTGCTCTCAGGGGTGAAACGCCAGCTTAAGCCGGATGAATACCTTCATTACCGGCGCACTTTTTCCCTCCCGGCAGGGACGGACACGGAAAATGGCCGGTATATCCTGCATTTCGGAGCGGTGGACCAGAGCTGCGCTGTATTCGTAAACGGCGTTAAAGCCGGCGGACATACGGGAGGATACCTGCCGTTCTCCTTTGATGTGACCGATCTGGTCCGCGAAGGAGAAAACCTGCTGCAGGTGTGCGTGCGCGATCTGTCCGATACCTCTTACCATGCCAGGGGAAAGCAGAAACTCGAGCCGGGCGGCATGTGGTACGGTGCAACGAGCGGTATCTGGCAGACGGTTTGGATGGAACAGGTCCCCGGGGCGTATATCACCGGTGTCAAAATCACACCTGATCCTGACCGCAGCCGGATCCTGGTCAGGGTTCTGTGCGCAGAAAAGAGCGGCATCCCGGTCCGCGCGCAGATCACACTGCGGGGAAAACCGGTATTGCAGGCGGATCTGGTAAGCGGGAAGACATGCGCGCTCAGGCTGGAGGACTTCGAAAGCTGGACTCCCGAAACACCGGTCCTGTACGATATGACGCTTACGATGGGCGAAGATGCGGTGTACACCTATTTCGCCATGCGCAAGGTCTGTGTATCAAGGGACGCAAAAGGAATCCTGAGATTCTTCCTGAACGGGAAGCCGTACTTTCACAATGGCCTTCTCGACCAGGGCTATTACCCGGACGGGGCTTATACGGCGCCGTCTGACGAGGCACTCTGCTTTGACATCCTCAGGATGAAACAGATGGGATTTACCATGCTGCGAAAGCATATCAAGATCGAGCCGGAGCGCTGGTATTACCACTGCGACCGGATCGGAATGCTGGTCTGGCAGGATATGGTCAACGGAGGAGAGACGTATCACTCCTGGTTCGTGACCTATATGCCCAACATTCTCATGTGGACGGGAAGAGTGTTCTCTGACCGGCCGGGAAACCTGCTTGCCCGGAAAAACAAAGAGGGCCGGGAAGAATTCCTTAGTGAGGTAAAAGGAACGATCCGTCTGCTGTATAATCATCCGTGCATCGCGGCCTGGGTCGCTTTTAATGAGGGCTGGGGCCAGTTCGATGCCGCGCGGGTGACAAAGCTTATCCGGAAACTCGATCCGACGAGGCTGATCGATGAGGCCAGCGGATGGTTTGACCGCCGCAGCGGCGATATGTACAGTCTTCATAATTATTTCCGGCCGCTAAAAGTGAGACCGAAAAAGGACCGTGTTTTCGCGTTGACGGAATTCGGAGGGTATTTCCTGCAAATTCCGGGGCACACCGTGTTTGAAAAGATGTACGGCTACCGGAAGTTCACATCGAAGGAAGGCCTGACAGAGGGGATCGCCGCACTTTGGAGAAAAGAGCTGATCCCGGGGATCCGGCGCGGCCTGGGAGCGACGGTGTACACGCAGGTGACGGATGTGGAGGAAGAACTCAACGGCCTCTTGACCTATGACAGGGAAGTTATAAAAGTAGATGAGGAGAAGATCCGTGAAGTGAACAAAGAACTTCTTGAAACTTTCGAAAAAAACACTGCCGGCTTATGAACCGGCGGTGTTTTTTTGTCTGAAATCATGTATAATATTATTTGACATGAACCGGCTTGCTACATCATTTACGAAAGGAGAACCGCCATGAAAAAGCTGATCATTGCCTGTGCAGCCGCTGTGATGCTGACAGGAACAGCTGTTTACGCTGACAATCTGCCCTATCTTCGCACTTTGCCGCAATACCAGTATATCAATACGACGCTGATGACACCGGAATCTTATCCGGAAGTGTGCATCTTCCCGGGGTACATTCATTCCATGTTAAGTGACTATTCGGACATGGAGCCGATCTTCCTGTGCTTCCCGGCACCGGCAGGAGCTGCTGCAGAGAGCTTCTCGACACAGGATGCCGGCTTTATCGATGAAGCGAACGCGATCCAGTATTTTTACCAGGTCGTGGAGAGCGCTTCCTTTGAGGAATTCATCAATGAGGCGGAAGATGACTCCTATATCATCAAGGATGGTTCGGACGGAACCGCCATCAGGATCGATCCGGCGAAACGGGCTGCTTACGGACTGATTAAAACTACAGATTTCGGCAAGAGCTCCAAGCTGTATATCAAGATGATCCTGGATGCTCTCAGCGACAAGATGCCCCAGGAGACCCTGGTAACGGAGCTGACGAATGCAATCGTTCCGGAAGTGGAGCGCGTTGCCGGTTCGATGCACTGTGAAGAGTATGCTCCGTACTGGAGCACAGGCAAATATGCCGGACTGAAGATGCTTGATTATGACTTCAAGTATCTGTTGGAGCTGGATTTCCCGACCTTTACGGTCAATTATTCCGACGGCGGAGCGGCCGATCAGACCATTACTCCCACCGTTCTGGACGGCACCCGTTTTGAGGGCGTGATCGACTTCGGCAGCGGCGCCTATGTGGATGTTGAGCTTGAATTCGATGATTATTCCTATGCTTCCCACAAAATGGAAGAGAATGATCCGGATGCCTCCTACCAGACACTTGACAGCGGCAATGAGTGGCTTTTGTACGTCGCAAACCGTCACAGCAATGACAATACGATCTTCTCATGGTATGCCTCCAAACCGACCGGTATCCAGGACAATTACGGCGGAGAGTATTATATTACCGTTCATCTGACCGGCAACAACATCTCCTGGGTCGATGAGGCGGATGTCCTGAATGATCTGGCGAAATTTGACAATGTGAAGCTGATCGGAGCGGAAGAGGATCCTTATGTACCGTCCGAAGCCCCCGTTGTGGAGACCGGCGGAACTGAGCAGACGGAAGCTTCCGGCAGCGAGACCTGGACCTGCGAGTCCTGCGGAACCGAGAACAGCGGCAATTTCTGCTCCAACTGCGGAGCTGCCAAGCCGCAGGCCGGCCCCTGGACCTGCCCGGAGTGCGGACAGGAAAATGAAGGCAACTTCTGCAGCAACTGCGGAACAGCCAAACCGTGAGAGATAAAAGAATGATTCTTTTCTACGGAGATTCAAATACGTATGGATATGATCCCGCCAACTGGCGGGATCATCGTTATCCTGAGGAAAAACGCTGGACGTCGATACTGGCCGGCATGATCGGGGATAAGACGGAAGTAGTCTGCGAAGGAATGAACGGCAGGCGGCTGCCCGACCTTCGTTATGATTCGGAGCGGATCCGTAAGCTGGCGGCAGAATGTTCGTCGAAACAGGACATCTTTGCCGTGATGCTGGGGACAAACGATATTCTCTCATCCATGGAGCCTGATGCCGGACCCGCGGTCAGGAGAATGGATCTTCTGCTTGATTTCCTCACCATGCAGCTTGATCCGGAACAGATCCTGGTCATCGCTCCCGTACCGGTCGGTTCGCCGAAGGTCCCGGACAGGCTTCTGCAGCATTTTTATGCGGAGAGTCTTAGAATGAACAGGGAGTTTGAAAGACTCGCCCTGCAGTACCAGACAAGGTTCGCTGATGCGGGCAGATGGGGAGTCGGCCTTTCTTTCGACATGGTTCATTTCTCCGAAGAAGGACACCGGCAGTTTGCCGACGCGATGGCGAATTTTCTGTTTGAATATTAAAATTGCTTTTCAAGCTTCATTTAAGAAATGCCTTATATACTGACGACCATCAGGTATGAAGAAGCACCTGGTGACAAGCCGGCAGAATAAAATCCAAAATAAAAATCGGATGAAAGGAAGGTATTTCATAATGAGAAAGAAAAGACTTGCAATTGTAATGACAGCAGCAATGATCACCGGTTCAATGGCAGGCGCCGTGATGGCGGAAGAGACGCAGAGTGCAGGAACGCCGCAGATGGGCGGACCCCAGATGAGTGCTCCGCAGATGCCCGGCGGCGAAGCCCCGCAGGGTGAGGCTCCGCAGGTGAATAATGAGAACGGCCAGCAGCAGGCTCCGCAGGGTGAAGCCCCGCAGATGAACGGCGAAAATAACCAGCAGCAGGCTCCGCAGGGTGAAATGCCGCAGGGCGAAGCGCCTCAGATAAACGGCGAAAATAACCAGCAGCAGGCTCCGCAAGGTGAAATGCCGCAGATGGGAAACCGCGGCCCTCAGATGAATGAGAAAGGCCCGCGGATGGGAGATCGCGGTCCCCGGATGAACGGAAGGGGCCGGAAAGAAGATGGCGGCCATATCTCTTTTGATAATCTTTTAAAAGACGGAACGATCTCTCAGGAGACTTATGACGCAATCAATAATTATATGAGTGAACATAAGCATGACCTGCTCGATGATCTGCTCGCTGATGGTGTGATCACCCAGGAAGAGTATGATGCTTTATCCGCAGCCAGGGATGCCGAAAAGAGCGGCAGCGCAGCCGGTACACAGAAGACTGCGGAAACTCAGAAGGCAGCTGAAACACAGAATGCGGAAAGCGAGGGCGCTGCCTGAGGACTGTAAAATGAAAATGGGTTTAAAGTGACCGGAATGGGCGTAGATAAACAGAGTGGATGAAATCTCTGTGCCTATGTATCGATACGTAAAGTCAAAGCAGGCGTAGGAAAATAAGATTGTTACAATCACTATGCCTGTTTAGCGTTTTCAGTTTATTAGACGGGCGTAGAAAAATATAATTGCGGGAATTTATACGCTCACCTGTCCATCGGGATGTCTAAATACCATTCCGATGTTCTCCTGTCATCGTTGACACGGCCTCCGTTGATTAAGTACAATGAATGAAACCAAGTCTTAACCATCGGAGGCAGCCATGAATAAACAGCGGCCCGGCAAGAGCGGGCTGACCGAAAAGGCGATCAAGGCTTCCTTTCTCAAACTTCTTGATGAGAGGCCTCTTGCCAGGATCACCGTGCGGGACATTACGCAGGAGTGCGGGATCACCCGCAATTCATTCTATTATCATTATCATGATATTCCACAGCTGATGGAGCAGATCGCGCTGGATCAGACGAACAGCCTGATCGAAACCTATCCGGATATCCGTTCGCTCGATGAGTGTGTGGAGGTAGCTTTTCATTTTATTGTGGATAACCGCAGGGCCATCAATCACATCTATCACTCCCTGAACCGGGAGGTTTTTGAACAATATCTGATGAAGATCTGCGATTATTCTGTCACGACCTGGTTCCAGTCTGCTTTTGCAGAATCCGCCGCCAAAGAACAGGAGATGAAGATCCGTTTTATCCGTTATGAACTTTTCGGAGCCTGTATCGACTGGATGAATGAAGGCATGCCGCCGGGCGTGAAGGAGGAGGCCAAGAAGCTGCTTCAGATCTGCCAGGGACTCCTTGACGTGTAAGTTTTTTTGGCAAAGTTATATAGATGACCAAATTCTGGGCAATCACAAAGTGATTGCCCGTTTTCATTTTCGGGGCCAGTGAGTAGATTGTCTCCAGATGGATTAGCAGTCGATTGACAAGAGTGCTAATCATAAATGCTTTAAGAGGAGGCTCTGAAAGATGTCTTTTTCGAAAAATGTTGTGAAATGGCACCTGCCGATCCTGGTGCTCGCATTGCTGCTGATGATCCCTTCCTTCCTGGGAATGGTCAGGACCAGGGTCAATTATGACATGCTGGATTACCTGCCGTCGGACATGGATACGGTGATCGGGCAGGGGGAACTGCTTGATGAGTTCGGCAAGGGTGCCTTCTCCATTGTGATCGTGGAGAATATGGATGAAAAGGAAACGGCAAAGCTGGCCGATGAGATCCGGGCGGTGGATCATGTGGACAGCGTGCTGTGGTATTCTTCCCTGGCGGATCTTTCCATTCCGGTGCAGATGCTTCCGGAAAAGATCTATGACACCTTCAATACGGATCATTCCACGGCGATGGCTGTCTTCTTCGACAGCGCCACCTCGGCGGATGTGACGATGGATGCGGTCAGACAGATCAGGCACATCGCCGGGAAAGCGTGTTTTGTATCCGGCCTGTCTGCCCTGGTGACAGACCTGAAGGAACTGTGTGAAAAGGAGGAGCCGATCTATGTGGGCCTGGCGGTGGCCTGTGCCTGCGCGGCCATGCTGCTTTTGCTGGACAGCTGCCTGGTGCCCCTTGTGTTCCTGGCCTCCATCGGCATGATGATCCTCCTGAACCTGGGAAGCAACTTCTTTCTCGGAGAGATCTCATATATCACAAAGGCTCTTTCGGCTGTACTGCAGCTGGCTGTGACCATGGACTATTCCATCTTCCTGTGGCAGAGCTATAACGAGCACAGGAACAGCTGCAATGTCACATCGAAGAAAGAGAGAGAGAACGCCATGGCGCTGGCGATCCACGACACACTTGTTTCTGTGATCGGCAGCTCGGTAACGACCATCGCCGGCTTTATCGCCCTTTGCTTCATGAGCTTTACGCTGGGACGCGATCTGGGCATTGTGATGGCCAAAGGGGTGCTTCTGGGAGTAGTCGGGAGTGTCACAGTGCTTCCGGCCATGATCCTGGTGCTGGACGGGCCGCTCCAGAAGACAAGGCACAAACCGCTTATCCCGTCCATGGGAAAGCTGGCGGACGGGATCGTGCGCTTCTTCCCGCTGTTTCTGCTGCTCTTTGCCGCCTGCCTGATCCCGTCGGTATACGGATACCGAAAGACCAATCAGGAAGTCTATTATGATATGGGCGAATGCCTGCCGGAAAACATGGAGTATGTGGCGGCCAAGAACAAGCTCACCGACGATTTCAATATTGCTTCCACTCACATGCTCCTGGTCGATGCTTCTCTTTCCTCGAAGGAGAAGAGGGAGATGATCAGTGAGATGGAGGAGGTCGACGGCGTTAAATTTGTCCTAGGACTCGACAGTGTGCTTGACACGCAGATCCCTGAAGAAATGCTTCCGGAGGAGATCACATCGATGCTTAAAAGCGACCGGTGGGAACTGATGATGATCAGCTCGCAGTATAAGGTCGCCAGCGATGAAGTCAACGCCCAGATCGACCGGCTCGGGGAGATCCTTAAAAACCATGATCCGGGAGGAATGCTGATCGGCGAAGCTCCCTGCATGAAGGACATGATCACGACAACCGACCACGATTTCAAGGTGGTCAACGCTGTTTCCATCATTGCGATCTTTGTGATCATTCTTGTGGTAGAACAGAGCGTTTCCCTGCCCTTTATCCTGATCGCGGTCATCGAGCTGGCTATCTTCATCAACCTGGGCCTTTCTCATTTCCTGGGACAGTCGCTTCCGTTTATCGCACCGATCTGCATCAGCACGATCCAGCTGGGAGCTACAGTCGACTATGCGATCCTGATGACGAACCGGTATAAGATGCAGAGAAAATCGGGTCTTTTCAGAGCGGAGGCAGTGCGCGACGCGGCAGCCTTCTGTACGCCGTCCGTGATCGTCAGCGGCATGGGGCTGTTTGCGGCAACCTTCGGTGTGGCCGTCTACTCAAACATCGATATTATTCGATCCATGTGCATGCTGATGGCCAGAGGCGCTCTGATCAGTATGTTGTGTGTTATCTTCATACTCCCCGCGCTGCTGATGGTTTTCGATAAGCTGATACGTAAGACGACGCTTAAGATGAGATAAGAGCCCTTGGCTCAAATACGATACAGGAGGAATAAGATCATGAGGCTTTGGAATAAAATGACGCAGTACGGGAAAAAATGCTTGTGCGGAGCGGCGGTGCTGGCGCTGTCTGCAGCAGCGGCAGGCTGCCCTGTCCTGGCTGAAGAGGCGCAGGATATGCCGGAAAAATCGGAATCGGTCTATGTGATCGCAGATGCCGCCGGCGATATTCAGAAGGTGATCGTCAGCGACTGGCTGAAGAATATCGGGAAAGAAGATACACTTTCAGACGAGTCGATCCTTTCGGAGATTGAAAACCTGAAAGGCGAGGAAACCTGGTCGGAAGAGGAGGACGGAAAGATCGTGTGGGATGCCGGCGGAAATGATATTTTCTACCGCGGCGTTACCGGGGAGGAGCCTCCGGTAAAGGTTCATGTCTCTTACACGCTCGACGGAGAAGAGGTGACGCCGGATGAGATCGCCGGGAAAAGCGGGGATGTGACCATCCGCTATTCCTTTGAAAACACGGCTGTCCGGGACGTGGAGATCGGCGGTGAGAAGTATGAATTCCATGTGCCGTTTGCGGCCGTGACCGGCTTTCTGCTCGATGAGGATGTCCTCTCCGACATTCATATCACGAACGGGCGGCTGTTCAGCGACGGCGATCATCTGGCGGCGGCAGGCATCGCATTCCCGGGACTGGCGCAGGATCTGGAGACGCCGGCCTATGCATCCCTGACCGGACTGGTGGATGCGGATGTGCCGGATTATATTGAGATCAGTGCAAAGGCAGAGAATTTTGTCTTTAATACGACCTATACACTGGTGACGAACGAACTGTTCTCGATGTCGCAGGAAGACGCAGCCGGAGCGGTCGATGATGTGTTCGGGAAGCTGGAAAGCCTTGAGAGCGGGCTGGGCCAGATCACCCAGGGCATCAGTGATATCAATGATAATGCCGGGACCTTGAAAAAAGGAGCTAAAGAGCTGTCGAAGGGCCTGTCGGAGCTTTCCGGCCAGAGTGAATCGCTGCGTGAGGGAAGCAGAGCCGTTTTCGATGCGGTCATCGGGCAGGTTCAGGAGAATCTGAAAGCAGCGGGCCTGCCGGTCGGGGAACTGACGCAGGAAAACTATGGAGAAGAACTTGACCGGCTGGCGCAGGCTGCCGGTGATAATGAGCAGGCAGCGGCAGCGATCACGGCGGCGCGTGAGCTGCTCGAAAAATGCCGGACATTTAATGAAGGCGTGGAGGCCTATACGACAGGCGTCGATGGCGCGTCGGCCGGCGCCGATGAACTCAAAAAAGGGACAAAGGAGCTGGCTGGCGGCGCCAAAAAGCTGAACTTCGCCGCGACGCTTATGAACGGTATGCTGCCGGATCTTTCAAACGTTCCGGAACTTTTGAAAGAAAACATAAGGCTGGGGCAGGAGTACTGCAACTTTACAGGTATTTCGGACAGCATGACCGGGAAGGTGAGATTTATCTGGAAGATAGATGAGATCTAATTCTGACAGGGGACGGTTCTGTGTCAGAATTGACACTTATAAATAAGTTTAGGTAAAATAAAGCTGCGTTATATTCTCATAGAAGAGGCGAAAAGTGAGTCAGGAGATATGTCCCCTGACTCACCCTGATTCAACAGTGGAGGTGTTTATGAATAAACGGCGTCTTGGAAAAACAGGCCTGATGGTCAGTGAGATCGGATTTGGCGGGGAGTGGCTGGAGCGGCATTCCGAGGAGGAAGGGATCGCGCTGATCAGGCATGCTCAGGAGAAGGGGATAAATATCATAGACTGCTGGATGGCGGATCCGAAATCCCGGGATATCATCGGGAAGGCCATTGCCCCGGCCAGGGATCAGTGGTTCGTCCAGGGACATATCGGGTCCACCTGGCAGGACGGGCAGTATGTGCGCACCAGGGATATGGCTTTTGTAAAACCGGCCTTCGAGGACCTGCTTGAGCGCATCGGCGGCGGATACATCGACCTGGGAATGATTCATTATGTAGATTCGAAGGAAGACTGGGATACCTGCATGAATACCGGGTACATCGACTACGTGCACGAGCTGCATGAAAAAGGGATCATCCGGCATATCGGCCTGAGTACGCATAACCCCAGGATCGCAAAAATGGCGGCCGAAAGCGGTTTTATTGAAATGATCCTGTTCAGCATCAATCCGGCTTTTGATATGAAGCCGGCAAGTGAAGACCTTAACACTCTTTTTGATAACTACGACAAGGAACTTTCGGGGATCGATCCGGAGAGAGCGCAGCTGTACAGGCTGTGTGAAACGCTGGACGTCGGCATCACCGTGATGAAGGGCTTCTTCGGGGGAGCGCTGCTGGATGCTTCCCGCTCACCGTTTGACGTGGCTTTTACGCCGAGCCAGCTCATTCACTATGCGCTGACACGCCCGGGCGTATGCTCGATTTTGTGCGGATATGATTTTCCGTGGCAGATCGAGCAGGCGGTCTCTTACGAGACGGCCGGACCGGAAGAGCGCGATTACGCGTCCGTGATCGCATCGGCGCCAATGCACTCCTATTCAGGCCAGTGCACCTACTGCGGACACTGTCAGCCCTGCCCGATGCAGATCGACATTGCCATGGTCAACAAATTTTATGACCTGGCACTGCAGCAGGAGAGCGTGCCGCCAAGTCTGAAGTCACACTACGAGGCGCTTAGCGCCAATGCATCCGACTGCATCGACTGCCGCAGCTGCGAGGAACGCTGTCCGTTCGGCGTACCGATCGCGGAGCGCATGGAGAAAGCAGCAGAATTATTTAAATGAGAAATAAATACTTTGATCTATTCTTTACCTTCGCTAAGATCGGCCTGTTTACCTTTGGCGGGGGATATGCCATGATCCCGCTTATCCAGAAGGAGGCGGCGGAGAATAAACACTGGGTCAGCGAGGCGGATATCCTCGATATCGTTGCAATCGCGGAGACCACGCCCGGACCGATCGCCATCAACGCGGCGACTTTCATCGGCAGCAAAACGGCCGGTCCGGCAGGTGCCGCCTGCGCCACGCTGGGTGTGATCCTTCCTTCTTTCCTGATCATCGCAGCGGTGTCTTACGCATTGGAAGCTTTCGAACAGATCAAGGCGGTCCGGTATGCTTTTCTGGGAATCAGGGCCGGTGTGCTTGCTCTTATTCTGAAAGCACTGTGGTCTTTGCTTCGTCACTGTAAAAAAGATGCCGTCAGTTTTCTGATCATCGCCTTCGCTTTCTTTGCGAGGATCTTTCTTGGGATGGATGTGGTCGTGATCATTCTGATCTGCGCAGCAGCCGGGATCGTCTCATCGCTGATCATCGGCTCACCTGGAAAGAAGGTGGGTCCGTGATCTTACTTGAGCTTTTCCTGACTTTCTTTAAAATCGGCCTGTTTACCTTCGGCGGAGGGTATGCGATGCTGCCGCTCATTCAGGAGGAGGTGCTCGCGCACGGCTGGATGGGAATGGATGAGATCATCAACTTCATCGCAGTCAGTGAGAGTACGCCCGGTCCGTTCGCCGTCAATATGTCAACCTATGTCGGAAGGATGACGGCAGGGATTCCCGGCGCCGTGTGCGCCACGCTTGGAGTGGCACTGCCGTCTTTTCTGGTGATTTTGATCGTCGCGAAAATCTATGATTCGTTCAGAAAAAGCCGGCTGGTTGAAGGAACGATGGCAGGCCTTCGGCCGGCAGTGATCGGTCTGATCGGCGCAGCGCTTCTGTCTCTGGGAAAAGAAGTGTTTGTGTCAGCCTCGCAGATCTCTGCGGCTGCCGTCTGCGTGAGCGTGATCATTTTTGCGGTGATGGCAGTAATGGCATTTGTCAGAAAACACCCCATCCTGATCATCGCGCTTTCAGCCGTGATCGGGATCGCGGCAGGATATATATTGAAACTGTGACATGTGACAACGCGGAGATGACAGGGGATCCGTCCCCTGTCATTTTTTTGTCTCTTGACAATGAAAGAAAGGGATGATACCATACCCTAATGTAAGATATGTCTAACTAATATTATAATCATTATTCTTATATTCGTTTAGTATTACATATATTTGGGTAAATTGACCTGAATTTGCGGATAAATATTTAAATTATACAAATTTTATCCGCGCCGGGATCCGGTTGGGAGGCGACTTTTTAATGACAGCGAATGGAAAAACTCTCCGACGAAGAATGGCAGCGGCCGTTACAGCGATCCTTGTGATCTGTATGAGCCTTTTTTCATGCATTGCTTTTGCCGGAGACACTGAAGGAAATCGTTGGGGTTCGGCAGCCGATGAGATCGATAAGTATCTGGACGCAGGTTTTGAGTACTATCTCGAAGGTGATACAAAGAATGCTTACAATTCGGTTAACGACGCCTATTTCCGGGTTTACGAGGTGACGGGCTTTGAACGTCAGACCATGAGCTATATCTCCGGAAACAGGAAGAATGCCGTAGAGATGCAGTTCTCAACATGCAAGGCTGCCGTCAAGAAAGAAGAGCTTGATCTTGATACCAAGATAAAGGTCCGTTCGGCACTGACCAAGCTTAAATCGATGATCCGTGAGGATGGCAACAAGCTTGCGGAAATGGCGGGCGAGGAGCAGACGCAGATGAAATATTATCTGCACGGGGAGCTGGTCAATGAAGATCCCTACGCAGATCTGGCGGCTGATCCGAATGCGGCTCCCAGGTATGAAAGCTGGTATGAGGCCGCTACACTGGTTAAGGAACTGCTCGATACCGCCTACATGGGGTATCTGGACAAGGATTTCACCGCTGCGCTGGACAACGTGAACACCGCTTATTACACGGTTTACGAGGAATCCGGCCTGGATCACAAGATCTACACGGACCTTTCCCTGGAAGAACGCCAGAAGATGGATGCCCACTTCTCGGCTCTGCGCACCCTGATCGGCCAGGCTGATGAAAAATACCAGAAGAACAAATTCGGAACCAGTACGGATAAGGCTAAAAATGATGTGCTGAAGCTGGCCAAAAAGATCGATGAGCAAGAATCGGAGGCACTGGCAGCCGAGCAGGCGACGGAAGCTGAGACAGAGATCATCGGAGAGGCTCAGGAGAAAAAGACTTCTGATCCGCGCTGGCTGACCTTCCTCGCTGCGTTTGGCATCATCGTCCGCGAAGGTCTTGA
>JBGUOI010000004.1:0-46411 GCA_045118075.1 Porcincola sp.
CCCGGCCAGATACCCTACAACATGCAGATGGACCTGGACCGTCTGTGCCTGGAAAAATCACTGGAGTGCTTTATTGATTCCGGAATCGCCGAGGACGCCTACTCGGTCTATTACTGCTTTCTGGTACTTTTCTTCGGCCAGTATCGGAAATCCAAGAAAATGGTGGAACTGCTGAGCGAATATGAGGCCAACGGGAGCTCCCTGCTGATGAAGCACAGGGATCATTATTCTCATTCGGTCTATGTGTTCGCTCTGGGACTTGCGATCTACGATACCAATGAGGCGTTCCGCAGCAGCTTTAAAAGCTTTTATCATCTGGAAAGCAGAAGCGAAAACGAAATTGCCAACCTGTTCCTGGAATACTGGGGCCTGACATCACTGTTCCACGATATCGGCTACCCGTTCGAACTGCCCTTTGAGCAGGTGCTAAGCTATTTTGAAGTGGACGATCAGGAGCGCGGAAAAGACAGCCTTTTCCTGGCCTATCGTTCGGTGGAGGCTCTGACGGGACTGGACAAGGCGGCAAGTGACCGTTTTGAGACCTTGTACGAGCGACGCTTTTCCACGACCAGCGAGCTGCTGGCATTCGATATCACCCGGAAACTCGGTGCGGATTACGGGTTTAAGGAAGAATATATGCTGGACGTGCTCAACCGGAAGCCGACGAATCCGGATGACTTCGGCTATTTCATGGATCATGCCTTTTTCAGTTCGGCAAGGCTGTGCAAGGAATTGATCCGGATCCTGAAGCCGCAAAAGCTGACTAAAATGCACGTCGACGCGCTTTCTGCCATCATGCTGCACAACAGTCTGTACAAGTTTGCCATCTCGTTTTATAAGGACAAAAAGCCGGAGAAGCGCAAAGCGCCGCTGAAGATGGATCTGCATCCTCTGGCCTGGATGCTGATGCTTTGCGATGAACTGCAGTGCTGGGACCGTACCGCTTATGGCCGCAATTCCCGCAAAGAGCTCCATCCCGTGTCGGCAAACTTCGACTTTTCGGGGCAGTCCATTAGTGCGGTTTATTCCTATGATCTTGCGGAGCAGGACAAGATAAAAAACTACGAGAAGCAGCGGGCGGAATATGAGGCTTCTCCGACCGGGAAAAAGCCGCGTCTGAAGGCTTACAGTGATATGGCTGGCGAGAGATCGGATTTCACGGTCGATATCGAGCGAATCGTAGATACCACTGACATCCCGCTGAAAGTTAAGGCGGAGCTGCACCGGGTAAACCGGGAGAACAAGCACACCTATCTCTCCGGCAGCAACTTCCTGCACTTCTTTGACTTTGCCGTGGCTCTTCATGCCAGAAAGATGCCGGGCAAACCTACGCAGGAAGAAATGGAGGAAAAATTCAATTCGTGTTCCCTGGAGTACCGGCTTTCTACTATGGGCCGGACCCGCCACTTCGCATCATATCTGAATGCGATCGGATGCTTCTACACGGATAAACCCGTGGACTTTGAACTGGTCACCCGCTTCGGACCGAAAGACGCGGCCATATTCGCTCCCATGGAGCACGAGCGCTGGGTACGTGAGCATCAGATGATGGGCTGGCGCTACGGAAAGGATTACGAATCGCTGCCCCTCAACGTCCCGGAGGAAGAGAAAAAAGCCGCGCGCGCTGCGCTCCGGGAACAGCTTCGCTGCCACAAGCTATGCATGGACGGGCATCCCACGCACGATGAAGTCCGCGCACATTATCAGCGTCTGCCGAGGCGTTATCAGGACAAAGACTGGAAACCCTTCAACAAGCTGCTGGTGTTGCTAAAGGACATGGAAGGATCAAAGATCTACCGGTTGTGAGATAGAAAGCGAGGGCCAGCTATGGCATTCAGGCAGCATACCAGGGGGGATACCCCCGGCAAAAATAAGCCCCAGGCTTATCTGTTTGCAGCACCCGAAGATGCGGCAGAGCAGGAGGAGGTCCTCAGCCTGCTGCTGGATATGACGTACGGCGCAAATCTGTGCGTCTGGACTAACGATTCACTGCCGGAGCATGCACAGCTTGAACAGCTTGGCGACATGTCCCTTTTTGTGCTGGTCATGACAAAGCGCCTTGCCGGAGAGTACACGGAGGCGGCAGCCCAGGCTGTGCGTTTTTGCTATGAACATAAGATTCCCCTGCTGCCGGTTTATTACATCTCTCCAAGCAGTGCCACGGAGCCCGCAGGCAGCTTCTACCGGGCGGCCAGCATCGCAGTGGGAAGCCGAAAAGGCCGTCTGGAACTGGACGGACCGAGGGCGTCATCGAAAGATTTTAAAGATCAGTTTGCCATGAAGCTGCATGCCCTGGTCATGTCCGACGAACTGAGCGAGGAGATCCGGAAGGACGCTTTTAAGAAACAGATTTTTCTGAGTTATCGCAAAATAGACAGAGAGCAGGCCCTGGCAGTCATGAAGGCGATCCACGACCTGCCGCTTTGTGAGTCTCTTGCCATCTGGTTTGACGACTTTCTGATCGCAGGCCAGGATTTCAATGATGAGATCTTAAAACAGCTTCTCGATTCCGACGCCTTTGCCCTCACCGTGACGGACCATTTGACGGAGGCGGACAAAAACGGCCGGAAAAACTATGTCCAGCGCGAGGAATGGCCGCGTGCAGCGCAGAGCAAAAAAGAAGAAAAACGTATCCTTGTAGAGACCGGGAACACCGACTCCGAGAAGCTTTCTAAGGAGATGGATCCGCCGGTGACCGGAACGATCCCCGTCGGGGACAGCGAAGCGCTTCGCGAGGCGATCATAAGGGCCAGCCTTCTGGATGAGTCGGGCGGGGAACCCACCGCGCGGCAGAAATATCTTCTGGGCATGGCCTATCTGTCCGGTATCAGGGTAGAGAAGGATGAAAAGCGCGCCCTGCGCCTGCTGACCGAGTCAGCTGATGCCGGGTGCGGGGAGGCGGCTCTGCAGCTGGGATTTATGTACCTGGCCCGGGTCGGCGTGGAGCGGGACAACGATGAAGCCAGGCGCTGGAAGGAGAGAGCTTTTGATCTGGCGGACCAGCAGTTTCTGACAGACGCTGCACAGTCCTTGAATTTAGCTTACAGGACTGCCTTCGGAAGTGACGGACTTGTGCTGATGGAGTATGCCACGGATCACCCGGAGATGGCCCGGAATGTCTGCCGCCAGATGCGGTCGATGCTGGAGCATGCCCCGGAGAGTGCAATCGACAGCGAAACAAAGAAGGTGCGCCTGGCGCAGACCTGGCTGGACGAGAGCCAGATCCATTTCGAGAAACCGGCCGCACTGTCGCAGGAGACACTGGCAGAGCACCGGAAAAACGTGGAGAAGGGGCTGCGGATCCTGGAAGGGATGCCATCGCTGGACGACGAGGGAAAATATCAGCTCGCCCTGGGATGCGGAGAGCTGGGGGATATCGCCCAGTGGCAGAACAGATTTGAGGAAGCCCAAAAATCATATTACCGTGGAATCGAGATCCTTAAGGTGCTGGCAGATACGACCGGCAGCATCATCTATCGACGCTCCCTGGCAGGTTTCTGGGATGCGCTGGGCAATCTGTACCGGCGGCAGATGGAATGGGAGAAGGCCAGGAATGCCTTCGGCACCGGGCTTAGATTGTCTGAGGCCATTTACGCTGAGCGGGGCCTGCCCAATGACATGGAGGGCCTGGCTATCTCCCTTCACAATTACGGTTCGCTCCTTGAGGATACGAAGGAAGGCGAAAAGCTGATGACCAGAGCTGTAGAACTGCTGGAGAAAAATGTGGAAGAGGATCCGCAGGATCCTTACCTGCGTGAGGAGCTGGAGAGCTTTCGCGCGGACCTGAAAAAACAGAAGCGCAAGCCGCTGGTCATGAAACTGATCAGTCTGGGGATCATTCTCATCATCGGCGGCGCGGTAGTCGGGGGAATCTTTTACCTGGTGAGCGAAATCCTGGCATAGAAAAGGAGGAAAAAATGCAAGCAGATCCGATCAAAAAAATGGAGAACACCGCGTACATTACACTCTTTGCCGGTATCGCCCTGGGCCTTTGGCAGTGGTACGCCCAGTCACGCCAATGGGAATATATAGCAATTGCCGGACTTTGCTGGACGGTGGCGATATTTGACTTTCTCCTGATAACCTACGCGAAAAACCGCGATCCGAGCAAGGCCAGTCCCGCAGTTTTCCCGCTGGTGCTGGCGCTGATCGTGATGCTGATCCTCGGGCCTTTTCTTACGGTCACGAATGTTATTCAGTATTTCAAAGCGCAGGACAATGTATCCTATGCGGTGAAAAAGGATACCGGCATCGTCCGGCGGGTATACGGCGGCGATGAGCATGTGGAGCTGGCGGACACCTATAAGGATAAGCCGGTCACGGTGATCGAAAAGCAGGCACTCTTCGGGCGCTCAAGCATGAAGACGGTAAAGCTCCCGGCTGAACTGAAAAAGATCCGTGTCAGCGCTTTTCATTCCTGCAAGGGACTCACCGAAGTGGAGCTGCCGGACAGTGTGGAGGTGATCGAGAGGAGCGCGTTCCAGGGCTGCAAGAACCTGAAACGCATCGTGATTCCGCCATCGGTGACCAAGATCCCCAAGAGTGCTTTCAACGGCTGCCCCAAGGACATGGTGATAGCGGGTGAGCCGGGAAGCGCCGCGCAGACTTATGCGGAGAAATATTTCACCTTTGAGGCGCTTTCGCCGTAAGGGAGGACAAAGTGGGTGTTACTTCAAGAATATGGATGCATTTTCCAAGGGAAAGATACGCGCGCTGGGCGATGCATGTGGCGGAGGAGCTGCTGAAGGTGGCCTATGTGCCGTCTGACCTTCCCTGGGCGGAGGCGGCCGGACGCTGCCACTCCCTCTCGGCCGCGTATCTTGCCTGGCGCCGGGAAGCAGCTGCCTATGAACTGGATAAAAGGTACACCGCGCTGGAGTGGCTGCGGCGGGACCGCACGAATCTTTGCATCGAACGCTGTCAGGATATTGCGCGCTGGGACAGCTTTGAAGATCCGGAAGCGCTTTTTCCCCAACTGTGCTGCGCTTATATCCTGCGCTTCCCTCAGGTGCCCTTTACTGCTCTTTACCGTCACGAGATGACGGTGTCCGGCGCTCTTTTACTTTACCGGGCGGAGTATGACGGGGCCGTGATTCATGTACAGGAAAAAAACGGCATGTTGCCGATGGATGAGGATGACTGGACGCAGGAAGCGGCCATGGACTATGTGGCAGAGAAAGGTGTTTTTGTAAGGGTTCCGAGGTGAGCGCTGCGAAGCGAAAAGATATACCGGTATTTTGAGGAAGAGAGGGAATGAGAGAGGATGCCTGTATCCCTGTCGTGATCGGGGTGACCGGACACAGACAGATCCGTAAACAGGACGAGAGCGCGATTCGCGCGGCTGTCGTGAGTGAACTTCAAAAACTGCGGGCGATCTGCCCGCATTCACCGTTTTTGATGCTGAGCTCCCTCGCAGAGGGCGGCGATCTGCTCTGCGCCGACGCAGCGGAGGAACTTGGTATTCCGCTCGCCGCTGTCCTGCCGCGTGAGCGGTCAGACTATGAACGGGATTTTGGCGAAGAGGGAAAGAAGCGGTTTTCCCATCACTGCGCCCGTGCGGAGCAGGTGTTTACCGCGCCGCGCACCGAAGCAATGCCGGAGAGCGGCCAGAGCCGCAGCGACCAGTTCAGGCAGGCCGGGATCTATGTGGCATGCCACTGCCATATCCTGCTGGCACTCTGGGACGGAGAGCCGGGCAAACACGGCTGCGGGACAGCGGAAGCTGTGGACTTTGCCCTGAACGGGAACTTTGATCCGGCTTCCGGTGTCAGTGTGCGCTCCGCCGGCAACGAGGCTGTGATCCATATCTTTACTCCCCGCGGGGAAAACATCACTCAGGCGGCAGGAACAGTGCAGGTCCTGGGAGATCAGGATGCGGTTTCGGATATTCTGCACAAAACGGATGATTTCAACCGGAACGCCGCCAAAGTGGAGTTGAGCGGAAGCTCACGCCTCCCGCAGGACGCTGAAAAAGAGCCCATGCTGAGGAAGATCGAGACCATCAGCCGTGCGGCGGGGATGCTCAGCCGGCAGGCAGCCGACCGGTACCGGCGGGTACTTGCACTGCTCGCAGTGGCCAGCGCGCTGCTGACCTTCGCGTTTTTGCTTTACGACGAGGCACAGGCGATCTGGATGATTCTGGTCTGCGGTGTAATGCTGCTGGCTGCCTGGACATGCCAGCGCTACGCTGTTCATTCCGACTGCCACAGACGTTATATCGAATATCGCGCTTTGGCAGAGGTGCTGCGGGTACAGACTTATATGCGTTATGCCGGCAGCCGCGTTCAGGCAGCCGACCTGCTTTCGTGGACCCAGCAGGAGGAGACCGCCTGGGTCCTGGATGCCCTCTGTGCTTTGACGATCGCGGACGAACCGAAGGCGGCGCATGATATCCGCGCCTGCTGGGTGGAAGCGCAGCGGGAGTATCATCATAACAAAGCCGGGAGCGCAGGACATAAGCTGACGGTCAGCGACCGCATTGTCTATTTCGCTTTAATCTTAAGCGTAGGGCTTTATCTGCTGGGTGTGGGATATGAGCTTTTATGCGGCGGACTCATTTTCGGGCCCGCTGTTCGGGTTGCTGATGTGGAGCTCTGGCGCACGGTTTTGAAGATCCTGATGGGAAGCATCTCCGCTATGACTCTCTTTGTGGCGAACTACTACGGTCGTCTTTCCCTGCCCAGGACGCTCTCCGATCATCAGAAGATGGAGCGGTTTTACGCGAAAATGTCCCGACAGCTGGAAAGGCGCGGGCAGACAGAGGAGCTGCTGACTGTGCTTGCGCGGGAGGAGCTGACTGAAAACGGAAACTGGTGCTCCTACCAGCGCGATAACAAGCCTGATATTGCTATCTGAGAAAAGGGGGCAGAACAATGCCGCATAAAAAATCCTGCGTCGTCATCTTACGGATGAAGTCACGCAGGATCTTTTTATTTACTGCTGTGTCGGATAATCCGGTCTGCCGGTGACCTTGCGCTTCAGGATCTTGAAGCCGCGCTTTAAGGCGTATGGTCCGACGCATTTCATCATTTCTTCAGCCGTGTGCATCTGTGAAGCCTCGGGGATGTCCCGGGTCAGGTGGATGGCATCGAACTCGCAGCGGGTGGTGCACAGGCCGCAGCCGATGCACTGGTTCAGGTCGACCACCGTGGCGCCGCATTTCAGGCAGCGGCCGGCTTCGGCTTTTACCTGTTCCTCTGTCAGCGGCAGGCGAAGATCCGAGAAGGTTTCGGCCGCTTTGCCGCTTTTCAGGCCTGGCGTCTGGCGAGGCGCGTTGTCATACGAGTCGATCAGGATGTCATCGCGGTCAAGCTCGATGAATTCCTTAAGGTCCCTGCCGATCGTAAGTGACTGGCCGGGATGGACGAAGCGGTTTATGGAGACCATGCCCTGTTTTCCTTCGGCGATCGCATCGATCGCAAAGCGGGCGCCATGATAGATATCGCCGCCGACGAAGATATCCGGCTCGTCTGTCTGGAAGGTGACCGGATCGGCGATGGCAGTGCCGTTCGGGCGCACCTTTACTTTTGAACCCTCGAGAAGTGCTCCCCACTGCGCAGCCTGGCCGATCGCGAGAAGGACATGGCTGCAGGGAACGGTAAAGGCATCTTCCTCATCATACTGCGGGCTGAAACGGTGTTCTTCGTCGAATACACGGGTACATTTTTTGAAGACGACACCGGTCACATGTCCGTTTTTGGTGAGGATCTCTTTCGGCCCCCAGCCGTTGCGGATCACAATGCCTTCTTCCTCCACTTCGGCGATCTCATCTTTGGCAGCCGGCATCTCTTCCCGGCTTTCCAGGCTGATCATGGTGACGGAACCGTCAAAGGCGCGGACGGCGGTACGGGCTACATCGGCCGCCACATTGCCACCGCCAACCACGACGACATCGCCGTCAAAGCGGACGGAGCTGTCCTGGTTAACATTTCGAAGAAAATCGATACCTGAGAGGACTTCAGGAGCCTCTTCACCCGGAACGCCGGCTTTGCGGCCGCCCTGCAGTCCGATGGCGAGATAGAAGGCTTTGAAGCCGCGGGCACGAAGCTCATCAAGCGTGACATCTTTTCCAACCTCAATGCCGCATTCTATCTGCACGCCCATCTTTCGAATAATATCGATCTCAGTTTCCAGGACATCTTTTTCAAGCCTGAACTGCGGAATTCCGTTCATGAGCATGCCGCCCGGACGGGCTTCTTTTTCAAAGACGGTCACGGGATATCCTTCGGTCCGCAGGTAGTAAGCGGCGGAGAGACCGGCCGGGCCGGAACCGATCACGGCGATCGGATAATCATCCCACTGTTTTCCTTCACCGTTCTCACAGATGGGGATGAACTGTTCATTCTCATCCATTTCCCGGAGAGCCAGGAATTTTTTGATCTCGTCGATCGCAACCGGCGCATCGACAAGGCCGCGGCTGCAGCGGTCTTCACACCGCCTGTTGCAGACTGCTCCGCACACCGCCGGGAAGGGATTGTCCTGCCGGATAAGCTTGAGCGCCTCCGCATAACGCCCCTCGGCGGCCATCTTTACGTAACCCTGAACGGCTAGATGGGCGGGACAGGCGCTCTTGCACGGAGAGGTGCCCGTATCATAGCAGTTGATTTTGTTGTGATCCCTGTAATCGGGATCCCACTTATCCTCGCCCCAGATCTGGTCATCCGGCAGTTCGTGCATGGGGTACATTACCTTGCTGCCGTCGGCGCGGCAGAGCTTCTGGCCGAGCCTGGCTGCGCCTGCGGGGCAGACTTCGACACATTTGCCGCACGCGGCGCACTTGAGCGGATCCACATGGGCCCGGTAGGCACTTCGGGACATGTTCGGCGTATTAAAGAGCTGGGAAGTCCTCAGGCCGTAGCAGCTTCCCGGAGAGCAGTTGCAGATTCCGACGATCCGGTTCGGTCCGTCCAGGTTAGTGATCTGGTGGACATAGCCCTTCCGCTCGGAACGCTCAAG
The DNA here is from genome assembly GCA_045118075.1 of Porcincola sp. Taxonomy (GTDB): domain Bacteria; phylum Bacillota; class Clostridia; order Lachnospirales; family Lachnospiraceae; genus Merdiplasma. Next base: position 8,956 of record JBGUOI010000004.1, read on the forward strand.
GATCTCTTTGACCTCTTCTTTTGTAATGTATTTGGCATCCTTGCCGGAGGTGACCAGAAATTCAGCAATATCACCGACGCCGATGCACATGTGGCCTTCAATGTCGCCGACACCCTCGCCGCGGATGCGCTGGGCTTTGCGGCAGGCGCAGACCATGCTGCAGAAGGTATCATATTTGTCGATCCAGTGAGAGAGATGTTCTACGCTTACAGATGTAGAAGACGTATCGATGGCTTTCTCCACCGGAATGACATGCATACCGATGCCGGCACCTCCCGGCGGCACCAGTTTGGCAGCCAGTTCGAGCGGCTCCTGGGGAGCCAGGTTGAACATGGTGGCCACCTCGGGATGCTTGTCCGCGAGGGTCTTGTGCTCGACCATGTATTCGCCGGAACCCACTACCCATTTGGGGACCAGGTACTGGATATGATGATCCGCATTGTCGCGGTTCTGCTCCAGAATACCGATCCACAGAAGGTGGTCAATGATCTTCTGGGCACGCTTTTCGCTGATATGGTTGCGCTCGGCCAGCTCTTTTGTGGTCAGGCCGACACGTCTTTTTTTGAAGCTGAGCAGGAATTTGACCTCGTTCTTCGAAAGAAGCCTGTCCAGGATCCAGAAATCCATATGGTTTTCGTGCATTCCGCCCGGCAGCTTGCGGGGGATATTGTCGGTGATCATGACCGCGAGTCTTTTAAGCAGTCTTCTCTTTTCAGGATCCTTACAGTGATGGTTTTTTATCGGATAGTCTTTTTCATTGACATGAATCCGCGGATTTACTTCTTTGGGCATACCGTCGCCTCCCGGTTGGTGGTGAATGATCAGTCGGCAGAGTCATAAAACATTTATAAATAAAGTTTATCATATTAAGACAGGAACCTCAATTACGGGTATGATCTGTGTTATAATCGGAACTGATATCGCCGCAGCATGCTCCGGCAGGAGTGAAGGGGCTGCACGCAGGGGGGATAAATGAAGATCCGGACGATCTCCGAGGTGCTTAAAGAGCAGTACGGAGGAAAAGTACTCAAGCTGTCTTTGAGCTCGGGATGCACCTGCCCGAACAGAGACGGAACGAAAGGATACGGAGGCTGCAGCTTCTGCTCCGGGGGAGGATCCGGGGAGTTTGCCTCTGCTTACGCGCCGGTCGATGAGCAGATTCAAAAGGCAAAGCAGCTGGTGGATGGGAAATTCCCGGTCTCCACGGCTGTCGAAGACCGGAAGTACATCGCGTATTTCCAGTCTTTTACCAACACATACGCAGATGCGGACAGACTGGAGAGGCTGTACGGCGAAGTGATCCGGAAAAAGGAGATCGAAGTGCTGTCCGTCGGGACCAGGCCCGACTGCCTGGAAGATGATAAGATCGGGATGCTCAGGCGTCTTGCAAAAATCAAACCGGTCTGGGTGGAACTGGGGCTCCAGACGATCCATGAAAGGACAGCGCAATCATTCGGCCGCGGCTATACACTGGATGTTTTTGAAGACGCGCACAGGAGACTTAAAGATGCCGGATTAAGCGTCATTATCCATGTGATCTTGGGACTTCCGGGAGAGAGCCGGGAGGACATGCTTGCGACAGTCAGGTACCTGGCCGGAATGGACCCTCCGATAGACGGGATCAAGCTTCAGCTTCTGCACGTTCTTAAAGGGACAAGACTTGGTGAGGAATACTTAAGACATCCGTTTCCGCTGATGTCGATGGAGGAGTATACGGACCTGGTCGTCGAATGCCTGAAGCTGCTTCCGGAGGATATTATCATCCACCGCATGACAGGCGATCCGCCCAGGAGGCTGCTGATCGCCCCCGGGTGGTGTACGGACAAAAAAAGAGTGATCAATATGCTCGGCCGGAAGATCCGGATGGCATAACAAAGGAGACTGAAAAGAACGATGGGAACCATATATCTGCTGCTGGCTGTTTTAAGCAGCGCTTCCATGGCAGTCATCCTGAAGATCTTCAGCAATGAACGGGGGAACCGATACGGGATCATAGTCGGGAATTACCTGACCTGTGTTCTGATCGCATTTTCGTTTCTTCCCGACAAGGGGATCATCTTTAACAGTGATCCTTCAACAGCTGTCATTGGCGTGATCAGCGGCTTCATCTTTGCCGGAGCCCTGCTGCTGATGCAGCACTCGATCGGGATCAACGGAGCCATTCTGACAACGGCTTTTGCCAGGCTGGGACTGATCGTTCCGCTCATCCTGAGCATCTTTATCTTCCTGGAAAGGCCATCCGTCATCCAGGTGACAGGAATAATACTGGTTCTGGCGGCTGTCTGGATCATCACTGCGGACCGTGAAAGCATCATGCATGCCGGGCGGTTCGGAAAAAAAGCCGGAAAGGTAAGACCGGTGCTTTTACTGGGCGTTCTTGTGTTGTGCGGACTGGGAGATGCCATGGCAAAAGTGTTTGAGGATACAGGGGAGCGTGACGAAGATGAGCTGTATTTCCTTTTCGTATTTACGATTGCCCTCGTGATCGCACTTGCGTTTGCATTTACACAGTTTCACAGGACCGGAGAAAAGATAAGCATTCGGGCGCTGGCCGCCGGAGCATTGGCGGGTATTCCCAACTATTTTTCGTCGCTCCTGCTGCTCAAAGCGCTGGAGCATCTGCCGGCTTTTATTGTTTATCCGTGTTTCTCCACGGGGGCGATCGTTGTCGTCATGATCGTCGGCAGGCTGTTTTTAAAAGAGAGGCCGAACGGCAGGAAATGGGCAGGACTGATGCTGATTTTGGCAGCTTTGGTACTGCTTAATGCCGGCCGGTCCATGGGATAAAGGAGATCAGAATATGAACAATGCATTGATAGACGATACACTTCGTGTGTCTTATCCGGAAGGATTTCATGTAATGGATGAGCAGGAGATGCAGGAAGCTTATAAAAACGACAATCCCTGCCGCTGGTGCATCCGCGATAAAGAACGGGGGATGATGCTGTCTGTCTTCTGGTTTAAGTCGTTTGCTCTTCTGGTCAGGATCGCCGATGCGAAAGCAGCTGTCCGGAAGATCGCCTCTTCGATGGAGAAGGCTCTGGGCGGCATGAATTATGAACGCGGAGATCTGTATGCGAGGGACATTTGCGGCCAGAAAGCGTGGGGCTTTAGCTATGAATATACCCTGAATGATGTGGACCAGCACTGCGAGGTGATCATGCTTAAGCATAAAAGCAGTACCTATACCGTCTATTATTATTCCGACAAAGATAAAGATAAAGAAAACCGTATCGTTTTCGAAGAATTTCTCGGGACGCTTGCGTTTGAGTGAGGTAGTCATTTATGAGGAGACGAGGATCAAAGGTCCTGCTGACCTGTATCTTCCTGCTGCTGATAACGGCAGCAGCATTTGCCCATGACAGCGGGGAGGATGAAGACTGGGGTGATTTTTCCCTGGATCTTGATTTTATCCAGTCGTATACCGAAGACTGCTGGGACATTATCTTTTACGGCGATTCCAGGGTGGTCGGCATGGCACAGAGCACCGGCGGCTATCATTATGTGGGTAAGGTCAGCATGGGGTACAGCTGGATGCGCGGTGAGGGCATGGCGCTCCTGAAAGATGAGATGGAACGTTTCCCGGAGGCGGACATCGTTTTCTGCTTCGGGGTCAATGACCTGGGAAATATCGGTTCATATATCAGTTTTTACCGGGAGATGATCGCCGCCTATCCCGATCGGAGGATATGGCTCCTTTCGGTCAACCCTGTCAATGAAAGCGTCGCGAGGGCACACGGATACACGGTCACCAATGCCCAGATCAGCGCGTTCAATGAACAGCTTAAGGCTGCCATTCCCGAGCGGTACCTGGACTGCTACAGTTACCTGACCGAGTACGGGATCTCAACAGGAGACGGAGTCCATTACGGTTCCGATACCTGCTTCGCGATTCAGGATTACACCTGGCGAAGCATTACGCGCATCCTGGACGAGGAGAAAATGACGGAGGAAGAATTGACAGAAACGGAGGCCTTTGACTGATGGCTAATATCGTAGATTACCTGGCCTGGCGGGGAGACCTGACATGGTCCCGGTCACCTTTTAACGACGTTGACAACCTGCTTTTGTGCACCCTTACCTATACGGACTTTGAGAAGGTCATCCCGGGTCTCGCGAGCAGTGAGACCATAGCTTTGAGTGAAGCGGCGAAAAGGTATTTTGAAATCTACACACAGGAGGAGATCCGCACCAGGAGCGGGTTTACGTCCCAGGTCCCGCTGATGATCTTTCAGCAGATGGCGGACAGCGCCCGGTTCAGGAGAGTGCGCCTGGGCGGGTTTTTCAACATGATCGATGATAAGAGTGAAGTACAGATCAGCGCCGTCACGTATCACCTGGGAGACGGCAGCTTGTTCGTATCGTACCGCGGCACGGACAATTCACTGGCAGGCTGGAAAGAAGATTTTAACATGAGTTTTACGGACGCGACCCCTGGCCAGCAGATGGCTGTGAGTTACCTGAACCATGTCATGAGACAGTTTGACGGACCGGTGCGGATAGGAGGACACTCCAAGGGCGGAAATTTTGCTATTTATGCAGCCGCGTTCTGTGAAGAGCAGTTCAAGGACAGGATCGTTCGTATCTGGAACAACGACGGGCCGGGCTTTTCAAAGGAGGTCGCCAGCTCACCCGAATTAGCTTCCGTTTGGGAAAAAATCACCAATTTCGTCCCGGAGGGATCGATATTCGGGCTGCTGCTGAATAACCCGGTGCCCCGGAAAGTGATCTTGAGCGGCCGTTCCGGAATCTACCAGCATGACACGCTCTCCTGGCAGGTGCTGGGGACCGGTCTGGTGGAAGCCCCCGGACTGTCGGAAGCGAGCCAGTATTTTGAACGAATCGTCAAAGACTGGATCGACCGCCTCAGCCCGCTTGAGCGCAGAGAGTTTGTCGATACCATCTTCAATCTGGCCGGAAGCGGGGAGAATAAGAAGATCTCCGATATAGATACCAGCCTTAAAGGATACGGTGAGATCCTCAAAGCGATCGCGGCTCTTCCGAAGGAAAAGCAGCATGTGCTGAAGACGACGCTGACCGCGCTTGTGAAAAGCGGGGCGGAAAATCTCTCGCAGCCCCTGACAGGCAAGGTGGGGACATGGATCGGGAAAGCAGAGAAAGCAGCGGAAAGACTGGGAATCCTGGAAATAAAAGAATGAAAAAGAGGGGCTTAGCCCCTCATAATGTTTCACCTGTAAGCATCTCATATGCCTGCAGGTATTTTTCTATTGTTTTATCCACCACATCCTGAGGCAGTGTCCAGTTATGGCCTTCATTGGCTTTGAGCCAGTCACGGGCAAACTGTTTGTCAAAGGACGGCTGGCTGTGGCCTGCTTCATAGGTGTCTGCCGGCCAGAAACGCGAGCTGTCCGGTGTGAGCATTTCATCGCCGAGGACGATGTTGCCCTCCGGGTCGAGTCCGAACTCAAACTTGGTATCGGCAATGATGATCCCTTTTGAGAGAGCGTAATCAGCGCACTTTTTATAGAGAGCGATGGAAAGGTCCTTCAGGGCTTTTGCGTATTTTTCGCCTTTACCCGGATAGATCTTCTCCAGATGAGCGATGCTCTGTTCGTAAGAGATATTCTCGTCATGATCACCGATCTCTGCTTTCGTAGAGGGGGTATAGATCGGCTCGGGAAGTTTCTCCGACTCGGAAAGTCCTTCCGGAAGAGAGATGCCGCAGACGGTTCCGTCCTTCTGATAGCTGGCCCAGCCGCTGCCCGTAATATAACCGCGGACGATGCATTCTACCGGCAGCATTTCGAGCTTCCGGCACATCATGCAGTTTCCGGCAAAACCGCTGCTCCTGAAGAAGGGCGGCATCTGCTGCGGATCGACCGTTACCATGTGATTGGGAACGATATCCTTTGTCAGGTCGAACCAGAAGCGGGACATCTGTGTAAGGACCGCTCCTTTCTTCGAGACCTCGTTATTTAGGATCACGTCAAAACAGCTGATCCTGTCAGTAGCTCTCATGACCAGGTATTCACCGGTATCGTAGATCTCACGTACTTTACCTTCTTTGATCGGTCTGTATTCTTGCATATCGGCTATCCTCTCCTATTTTAAAGAATGCTCTTTTCAGTTTCCCTCTTCGTCGTTTAATCCTTCCGGCTTGGGAGGAGTGATCGTATAGCTTGCCTGCGCCAGGTCCGTCAGCTGATGCAGGTCATAAGGCGTCTCCTGATAGACCAGGTTAAGCCAATTGGTGTAGATGCAGTTGGAACTGGAGCGCCAGGACAGGATCGGTTTCTTTGACGGATCGTCATCCGGGTAGTAGTTTACCGGGATGTCCGGGTCAAGTCCCCTGGCCAGGTCGCGCTTATACTCACTGTCAAGTTCATAGCGGTCGTACTCCGTATGTCCGGTCACAAAGACCTGCCTGGAGGAGTATGCCAGGATGACGCAGCTGCCGGTTTCTTTACCGGCGGCGACTACGTACAGCTCCGGATTGGCGGCGACAGCCTCCTCATCAAGTCCCGTGTAGCGGGACTGGGGAGCGTAGAAATAATCATCCATGCCTCTCATGAGCATCTTCCTTCGGTGGAGGACCTTATGGGGATAGACACCGCTCAGTTTCTTCGGAAGCATGACTTTCCGGATCCCGTGGTGATAGTAGAGTCCGGCCTGGGAAGCCCAGCAGATATAAAGGGTAGAAAAGACATGAGTGCGTGTCCACTGCATGATCTTCGTCAGCTCATCCCAGTAACTGACTTCTTCAAACTCCATCTGTTCGACCGGGGCTCCGGTAATGATCATCCCATCATAGTATTCATTTTCGATCTGAGAAAAGACCGTGTAGAATTTGTTCAGGTGAGAGGTCTGAGTGTGCTTTGATTCGTGTGTTTCCATTGTCAGGAAGGTGATCTGGGTCTGGATCGGGAAATTGGACAGGACCCTTAAAAGGTCCAGTTCCGTCACTTCCTTGAGCGGCATGAGATTCAGGATCAGGATCTGTAGCGGACGGATCTCCTGGGTATGCGCCCTGTTCTCATCCATCACGAATATATTCTCAGATTCAAGGATCTGTTTAGCCGGCAGGTCATTCTGTACCAGAATGGGCATTGTCGCTTTACCTCCGTTAATTAATCAGTTGACAGTCAGTTCAAAATATAGCGCGCAATCGGGGAGAATGTCAATGCGCAAAACGTGTCTTTCAAATGCATCAGGTTTGTTGTATAATCGAAAACGATGACTGAAAACCGAGTATACGCTTATTATTCAGGAGGTGTATTTTATGAATATGTCAAATATGACGGCGTTTGGATCTTCTGCTTCTCACGGCACATCGCTGGTGGGCCTTATCGTGGGAATCATCGTCGCGCTTATCGTGCTCTGGATCCTTTCAGCCAACATCAGGATCGTTCCGCAGGCAGAGGCCTATGTCATTGAAAGGCTCGGAAAATACAAGACTACCTGGGAAGCCGGACTTCACCTGAAGTTCCCGTTTATCGAGAGAGTCTCCAGAAGAGTATCCCTGAAGGAACAGGTACTGGATTTCCCGCCGCAGCCGGTGATCACCAAGGATAACGTCATTATTTCCCTGGACAGCGTCGTCTTCTGTAAGGTTTTTGATCCCAGGCTTTATACATACGGCGTGGAGAACCCCATGACAGGTCTTCAGAACTTAGCTTCCACGACCCTTCGTAATATCATCGGTGATATGGAGCTGGACCAGACCCTGACAAGCCGTGATGAGATCAATGCCAAGATGCAGACCATTCTGGATGTGGCTACCGACGACTGGGGCATCAAGGTAACCAGAGTCGAGATCAAGAATATCACGCCGCCGGCCGAGATCGAGGAAGTCATGACCAAGCAGATGCGTGCCGAGCGTGAGAGACGTCAGACCGTGCTGGAAGCCCAGGCTCACCAGGAAGCAGTTGTCGCCAGAGCAGAAGGTGACAAGAAAGCGAAGATCCTGGCTGCCGAGGCTGAGAGAGATGCCCAGATCGCACTGGCACAGGGCCGCGCAAGATCCATCGAGATGGTCTACGAGGCTGAGGCCAACGGTCTGATCAACCTGAAAAATGCGCAGATCACCGAACCGGTCCTTCGCCTTAAAGGTCTGGAAGCTCTTCGTCAGGTCGCTGACGGACGCTCCACGAAGATCTTCATGCCGTCCGATATTGCCAACGTGGTCTCCACACTGGGGATCGCCGGTGAGGCAATGGGTATCGGTTCAAGCACGCCGGTAGACGATTCTCCGAAACCGGACCCGGTTCCGGAGACCGATCCGTGCCTGAATGATCTGACCAGTTTCGGAGGGGTGGATGCTGCCCGGACGACGGCCGAGATCAATATGGAAATGGAAAAATATACTCACAATCATTGATAAATCAGCAGGGGTTAACAAATGAATTTACGCGGACGCAGTTTTTTGACACTGAAAGACTATACCAGGGAGGAGATCCTTTACCTGATCTCCCTGGCTGCACAGTTAAAGACCCAGAAAAAGGGCAGGATCTCCCATCGCAGCCATGAGGGGAAGAATATCGCCCTGGTCTTTGAAAAAACCAGCACCAGGACCCGGTGTGCGTTTGAAGTAGCCGCGCATGACCTGGGCATGGAGGTCACCTATCTGGATCCGTCAGGTTCCCAGATCGGGAAAAAGGAAAGCATTGCCGATACCGCCAGGGTGCTCGGCAGAATGTACGACGGCATTGAGTACCGGGGATTTGGTCAGGAGATCGTTGAGGCGCTTGCTCAGCATGCCAATGTGCCGGTGTGGAACGGGCTGACCAACGAGTACCATCCCACTCAGGTACTGGCGGATATGCTTACTGTCCAGGAGAAATTCGGAAGGCTGGAAGGAATCAGGCTGACTTACATGGGAGATGCCCGTTATAACATGGGTAATTCCCTGATGATCGTTTGCGCAAAACTGGGCCTGCATTACACCGCCTGCACCCGGAAAGATTATTTCCCGAATGAGGAGCTGGTGGAGGAATGCCGCGCCTGGGCAAAGGAAAGCGGCGGCAGCATTACGCTCACGGAAGATGTGGATGCGGGAACGGCCGGCGCCGATGTGATCTACACGGATGTGTGGGTATCCATGGGAGAACCTGAAGAAGTCTGGGAGGAGCGCATCAATGCCCTGCTTCCTTACCGCGTCACATCCAAAGTGATGGCAAACGCATCGCCTGATGCTGTTTTCATGCACTGTCTGCCGTCATTCCATGATCTTAATACCGTGATCGGCAAACAGATCCATGAAAAGTTCGGGCTGACCGAGATGGAAGTCACCGATGAGGTATTTGAGTCAGCACAGTCGGTGGTCTTTGACGAGGCCGAAAACCGCATGCATACCATCAAGGCTGTGATGGATGCCACGCTGCCTCTGTGAAAGGAACTTGATCAGCGATGAAAGAAGCGATTCTCCAGGCACTCCGCAGCAGCGGAAACTATGTGTCGGGACAGGAGCTGTGCAGACAGCTTGGTGTTTCCCGCACGGCCGTATGGAAGAAGATCAGGCAGCTGCAGGATGAAGGATATGTGATCGAGGCGGTAACCAATAAAGGTTACCGCATTGTGTCGTCTCCGGATATCGTCACGCAGCAGGAAATAAAGAGCCGGCTGGAGACAAAGACGGCCGGTGCTTTTGTTATCTGTCTTGAGCAGGTTGATTCTACCAATCAGTATGCCAAAAAGATCGCGGAAGAGGGAGCACCTGAGGGGACTCTTGTGATCGCGGACGAACAGACCGCCGGAAAAGGACGCTCCGGAAGGGTGTGGAAGAGCCCGCCCGGAAGCTCTGTTTACATGACATTGCTTCTTCGCCCGAACATGGAGCCCGAACGGATCTCCATGGTGACGCTGGTGATGGGAATGGCGGTGGCGGAGGCCGTGCGTGAGCTTACCTCCCTGCCGGCCGGGATCAAATGGCCCAATGATGTGGTGGTCGGCGGAAAAAAGATCTGCGGCATACTGACGGAGATGAGTGCGGAACTGGCCAGGATCAATTACATCGTGATCGGGACCGGCATCAATGTTAATATGAAGCAGTTTCCGGAGGAACTTACAGATACGGCGACATCGCTCTTTCTGGAGACCGGGCGTGAATATCCGCGCGCTGAGCTGATCGCCTGTGTGATGAAGCATTTTGAGGCTTTCTATGAAAAGTTTCAAAGGAGCGGTGACATGAACCTGCTGCGGGACCGCTATAACGAACTGCTGGTCAGCAGGGAGAAGGGCGTTAAGGTGCTGGATCCTAAGGGAAGCTGGTGCGGAATCGCTTCGGGTATCGATTCGTCCGGAAGACGGCTGGTCAGAGACGAGAAGGGTGATTTAAGAGAGGTGTATGCCGGAGAAGTGTCCGTTCGCGGAATCTACGGTTACGTATAAAACTATGGCAGAGAATACAGTACTTTGCGCAGCCAGCGCATACGAGCAGAAATACTATCTGAACCCGGTGTTTGAGAAGATGCCGGAAAGTGTCCGAAATGAACTGCAGATCATCAGTGTGCTCTTTGTGGAGGAGATCGGTGGGAGATTCATCATGGAGTTTGATGAGAATGCCGTGCTCCGCTTCCGTACGGAGGCACTTGATTCTGATTATAATTATGATGATATCGGAGCTTCTCTGATGATCAAGGAGATCCGGAAAAACAGGATGCAGCTGCTGAGTGAAGTGACGCTGTTCTACCGGGTGATGGTCCTGGGACAGCCCCTGGAGGAGGCGGCGTCTTTCTTCGACCCGGAGGAGGAATGAAGGGATTTTGCATAGGGCAGGTCCGGATCGACCATCCCTTTATGCTGGCCCCGATGGCCGGAGTGGGTGATCTGCCATTCCGTGTACTGTGCAAAGAGCAGGGCGCTTCGCTGGTATGCATGGAGATGGTCAGTGCCAAAGCCCTGGAATATCATAACCGCAACACCCTGGAGCTTTTAAGGATCGACCCGGACGAGAACCCGGTGTCTCTTCAGCTGTTCGGTTCCGACCCGGAGGTCATCAGCGCGCAGGCAGCTGCGATCGAAGAGCTGCCGTTTGATATCCTCGACCTGAATATGGGCTGCCCGGTTCCGAAAGTCGCCGGGAACGGGGAAGGATCGGCCCTGATGAAAGATCCTGTCCTTGCCGGAAAGATCATTGAGATGACGGTAAAGCGGATCCGTAAACCGGTGACGGTCAAGATACGCAAAGGGTTTGATGCCGCACATGTCAACGCGGTGGAGATCGCGAAGATCGCCCAGGAGAGCGGCGCTTCGGCGGTGGCCGTGCATGGAAGGACCAGAGACCAGTTTTACAGCGGAAAGGCAGACTGGGAGATCATCCGGAAGGTGAAGGAAGCTCTCTCCATTCCGGTGATCGGAAACGGGGATGTGACAAATCCAGAGCAGGCGGAAGAGATGCTCTTACAGACCGGGTGCGACGGGGTGATGATCGGAAGAGGAGCCAGGGGCAATCCCTGGATCTTCGAGCGCATCCTGACATATATGGAGACCGGAAAAGATCCCGGAAGACCGGACGCGGAAACGATCCGCGATATGATTCTTCGCCACGCGCGTTTTCAGATTGAGTATAACGGAGAGATGATGGGCATCCGCCAGATGCGCAAGCATGTGGCCTGGTATACGGCGGGGCTTAAATTCTCCGCAAGAATCAGGGACGAGGTCAACCGGGCCGAGACATATGAGCAGTTGGAGAAGCTCGTGTCTTCGTTGACAAAGGATACACTTTAATGTACAATATGTTAGTTTTTTCAGAGAGAAATCAATAACCCAGATCGAGCTAAAGGAGCAAGGAAACCATGGAAGGAAAGAACAATATCCTGACCCGTAAAGGCCTGCAGACACTGGAGGATGAACTTCAGGTACTGAAGGTGGAACGCAGAAGAGAAGTTGCCCAGAAGATCAAGGAAGCCAGAGAACAGGGCGACCTGGCAGAGAACGCCGAGTACGATGCCGCCAGGGACGAACAGCGCGACATTGAGGCCCGTATCGCTGAGATCGAAAAGATCCTCAAGGATGTCGAAGTGGTGGATGTTGACGAGATCAACATCAACAGCATTAACATCGGCTGCACCGTCTCACTGCTTAATCTGGGAACAGATACAGAAAAGGTCATCCGCCTGGTCGGTTCCTCCGAGACAAACTCTCTCGCCGGAAACATCTCGATCGAAGCACCGCTCGGACAGGCTCTGGTCGGCAAGGGCATCGACGATGAAGTGACCGTTCATGCGCCGATCGGCGATATCCGTTACAGGATCATGATGATCGAGAAGACGGACAGGGTTTAATAAACGTATAAAGGGAGAGAAAAATGAGCGAACAGACCAAAGCCCCGGACAGACAGCCAAAAGGCCAGGAACAGGCAGCACCCGATCTGGGACAGCTTTTGAAGATCCGCAGGGAAAAACTGGCCCAGCTGCAGGCAGAAGGCCATGATCCTTTCCAAATCACGAAATTTGATGTGACGCATCACAGCACACAGATCAAAGACGATTTTGACAAGCTCGAGGGCAGCCGTGTTTCTGTGGCCGGCCGCCTTATGTCCAAGCGTGTGATGGGCAAGGCGTCCTTCTGCAACATCCAGGACCGGGATGGTTCTATCCAGAGCTATGTGGCCAGGGACAGTGTCGGCGAAGAACCGTACGCTGCTTTTAAGAAGATGGATATCGGCGATATCGTAGGCCTTTCGGGCGAAGTCTTCAAGACGAAGACGGGAGAGATCTCAATCCATGCAGATGAGATCACGCTTCTTTCCAAGAGCCTCCAGATTCTGCCGGAGAAATACCACGGCCTTGTGGACAGGGATCTGCGTTACCGGCAGCGGTATGTGGACCTGATCATGAATCAGGAGGTGAAGGAGACCTTCATCAAACGCTCAAAGATCATCGCGGCGATCCGCGAATTCCTCGCCGACCGTGATTTCATGGAAGTAGAGACTCCCATGCTGGTCACAAACGCGGGCGGTGCCGCGGCCAGGCCTTTTGAGACGCACTTCAACGCGCTTGACGAGGACCTGAAACTGAGGATCTCCCTGGAACTTTATCTGAAGAGACTGATCGTGGGCGGCCTTGAACGGGTCTACGAGATCGGCCGCGTTTTCCGCAACGAAGGACTGGACACCCGTCATAATCCGGAATTCACCCTGATGGAGCTCTATCAGGCTTACACTGATTATCACGGCATGATGGACCTGACAGAGGATATGTTCCGCTATGTGGCGCAGAAGGTGCTCGGTACCACGACCATCGTCTATAACGGCGTGGAGATGGATCTGGGCAAACCATTTGAGCGCATCACCGTAGTGGACGCCATCAAAAAATATACCGGGATCGACTTCGATAAGGTGGAAACGCTCGAGGAAGCCAGAGCGCTGGCCAAAGAACATCACATCGAATTTGAACAGCGCCATAAGAGAGGCGATATCATCAACCTGTTCTTTGAGGAATACTGCGAGAAGAACATGATCCAGCCCACTTTCGTGATGGATCATCCGATCGAGATCAGCCCGCTGACAAAGAAAAAACCGGAAGATCCAAGATACGTTGAGCGCTTCGAGATGTTCATGAACGGCTGGGAGATGTGCAATGCCTATTCCGAGCTGAATGACCCGATCGACCAGAGAGAGCGCTTCAAAGCACAGGAAGAGCAGCTGGCACAGGGTGATGAGGAAGCGAATACGACTGATGAGGACTTCCTTAACGCTCTGGAGATCGGCATGCCGCCCACGGGCGGAATCGGTTACGGTATCGACCGCATGGTCATGCTGATGACAGACAGCGCCGCCATCAGAGATGTGCTGCTGTTCCCGACAATGAAGTCCATCAAGGAATGACCACAACATATTGTGCGATAAAAGGCCATAGAACCACCATATAGTGTGGTTTTCTGCTAACCGCTCCGATTTAGTACATATTTAGTACATAAAAATAATGACCCAATATGGACTAATATGGACGGAAATCCGTAAATAAAACTGAGAAAGAGTACTTTCACGAAGAGATATTTTCCAAAAAACCATGGAAAATATCTCTTTTTTTTACGTTTTGTCATCGTCAAATGAAACCGGTACATAAAGTACATATTTTCAGAGAGGAGCGGAAAATGGGCAAAGTGATTTCTGTGGCGAACCAAAAAGGCGGGGTGGGTAAAACAACCACCTGTGTGAATCTGGGGACTGCGTTGGCGCGGGCAGGTCATACAGTGTGTCTGATTGATCTGGATCCACAGGGGAGCCTGACACAGAGTCTGGGTTATCGCAATCCGGATGAAATGGAGTGCACGATGGCTGATGTACTGAAAGCCGAAATAGAACCTTGCGACAAAATGTCGCCGACGGATTTTGGCGGAATTGGCAGAGACGATATTTTTGAAGATAAGTCGAAAAGACAGTTCGAAGAAATATCCATGGAAGAAGAATACGACAATTTGTCGCAAACCCTTCGAAGAAGCATTCTGCATCATGAGGAGGGGATAGATTTGATCCCAGGGAATATTGAACTGGCGGGGCTGGAAGTTTCCATGGTGAACCTGATGAGCCGAGAATTGTTTCTGAAAATGGCAATTGAAGAATTGCGGGAGAACTATTCTTATGTCCTGATTGACTGTATGCCGTCGCTTGGAATGTTGACGATCAATGCCCTGGGAGCAGCGGACGAAGTGATCACACCGGTTTCGCCGGCTTACCTTCCTGCAAAGGGATTGGAGCAGTTTCTGCTGACAGTAAGCAAGGTACGGCGGCAGATCAACCGTAATCTGAAGATGGAAGGAATATTGCTTTCCATGGTTGATGCAAGAACGAATTATGCGAAAGAGATTATTTCCTTGATTCAGAAGACCTATGGCCGGAATATCGGGATCTTCAAAACATGGATTCCGTTTTCGGTCCGTGCGGCAGAAGCAAGCGCCTCCGGCTGCAGTATCTTCTCCTATGATCTGAAAGGGAAAGTTGCGGACGCATATCAGGAGCTGGCGAAGGAGGTCATGGACGATGGCAGGTAGAACGGTGAAAAGAACAAAAACGGAAATAAAGCTGAATTCGTATGACGATCTCTTTGGAGAGACATTGGCGCATCCGGAAGCAGTAGAAGTGATGATTAAAGAACTGCACGATTTCAAAGATCATCCGTTTCGTGTGAATGACGATGAGGAGATGGCAGAGCTTGTACAAAGTATCCGTGAAAAGGGCGTCCTGGTTCCATTGACGGTTAGACCATCCAGTGAAGGCGGTTACGAGATCATCTCCGGACACAGACGAAAGCATGCTGCGGAGCTTTCGGGACTTTTTAAGGTTCCGGTCATGATTCGCGATCTGTCAGATGAAGATGCGGTGGATATCATGATTTACAGCAATATACAGAGAACCAATATTTTGCCAAGCGAGAAGGCGATGGCATATAAACTTCAGATGGAAACGATGCGGCACCAGGGGAAGAAAGGCGCATCTTCGCCGGACACTGTGGGAAAGAAATATGGGGATAACGCCAGAAAAGTGCAGCGATATATCCGACTGACATTTCTTCAAAAGGATCTTCTGGAGCTCATCGACAGCGGTAAGCTGACCATGCAGGCAGGGTACTGGATCAGCTTTCTGGATGAACGAGAGCAGGGATGGATCCTGAAGATCTTCCGGCAGTACAAAAAACTTCCTTCCGGTCGGACCGCGCAGCAGCTGCGCGAGCAGGATGAAGATCATGTGCTGACATTGAACAGTGCGGAAACACTGATTCTTGGAAACGGTTATCGGAGAAAGGTGAGCCTGAAGGCAAAACGGATCGATCGGATCTTTCCTCCGGAATATGACGGAGAGCAGATTGAAGAAATTATTTACCAGCTGCTTGAACGCTGGAAAGAGGAACAGAAGTAAAAAGTACGATGTGAGGGAGGGGGTGATCCCATGAGTAGAACAGCATCGTTTGAATATTTTTATGGAATGCAGGCAGAGGCATACAGCTTTTACCGGATACCGAAGGTGTTGTTCACGGATCCCTTTTTTAAGAAGCTGTCCTGTGAGGCAAAAGTGTTGTACGGACTGATGCTGGATCGGATGTCCCTGTCTGTGAAAAACCGATGGTTTGATGAACAGGACCGGGTCTATATCATTTTCACGATTGAAGATGTCCGGAAGATGCTTGGCTGCTGCAGGCAGACAGCAGTCAACCTGATGGCAGAGCTTGACACGCAAAAGGGGATCGGCCTGATTGAGAAGAAAAGGCTGGGACTGGGTAAGGCAAATATTATCTACGTAAAAAACTTTCTACTCAGGGAAGATGCCTCGGAAACAGCGGGAAGTCCTCATTCTTTACAGAAGTCTAAAAAACAGACTTCTGCAATTCCAGAAAGCAGAATTCAGGATGTCCATGAAACAGACTTCTGCAATTCTATGCCTCAGACTTCTGGAAGTCTGGAAGAACGACTTCAGGAAGTATGCGAATCAGACGGTAATAATACTGATATAAACAAGACTGATTCTAACGAGACGGAATGGAATCAAATCAAATCTCATCTATCCGCTGAAAAGGATTCGTCAGGATCGGATGCCGAAGAGATGGAGATATACCGTGCCTATCAGGAGCTGATTAAGGAGAATATCGAGTATGAGATTCTGGTTCAGGATCACCGACAGGAAGAGGTGGATGGTCTTGTTAGTCTGATGACGGATGCGGTCTGTTCCACACGAAAGAAAATCATCATTGCAGGGGAACCTGTTCTCCAGGAGGTGGTAAAGAGCAGACTCCTGAAGCTGGGGCATGAGCATATCGAATATGTTTTCCTCTGCATGCGCAGAAATACTACGAAGGTGCGGAATATCAAGCAGTATCTGCTGACATCGCTCTATAACGCACCGGCAACCATAGGCCACTATTACACGGCAGAAGTCAACCATGATTTATACGGAACCTGGAGTGATCCGGAGGAATGAAAGAAAGGGAAATGACAATGATCACAGCAAAAAATCTGGATCTGGAAACTATGTTTCAAGAAGAATATATAACGACCGCAGCGGATGTGATCCGTGCACTGGAGGAAATGGAGCGGCAATGGACGGATCAACCAGACAGCTATAACCGGGAGTACTGTCAGCACGTCAGTTCGTTCATCCATGAGTTTCTGGAAATGGTCCAGAAACACGCACTGTTTGACTGCCCGTCCGGGTTGTGGGGATATTCTATTGTGCTTCGCGGCGGCGGGATCTATTTGTATCTGAACCATTACCGGGAAGCCTCCCGGCAGCAGATGGCGGAATCCATTTTCTTTACCCTGGATGAGAGCTACGAGCTGCTCTGCTTGAAAACAAAGCTGATGACTGTGGAGGAGTATGCAGCGCTGCACAAGGTGGAGCATGTCACGGCGGTCACCAGAATCCGCCGAGGGAAGATCCGCAGCGCTGTAAAAGTAGGTAGTCAGTGGAGAATCCCGGCACTGGCACAACCGGTGCAGAGAGGATATCAATCCACGGAATACACCTGGAGAGGGAGACTGACGGGGCTGCCTGACAAATACCGGATCCTGGAGGATTACAACCGGGCCCAGTTCTTTCAGGATGATGAAGACCTGACCGTTTTCCACGTGCGGTTCCTTGGGGATACGATCGAGCCGATGGAATTCACCTGTGCTAGGGAGCAAAGAGGAAAGATAGAACAGCTTCTGGTTGCGCACCCGGATGTCACCTGCCTGTCGGATGTCATCTTCAGTACAGACCGTAAAGTTATGTAAGAGGAGGGAAACAAGGATGATGAGAGTGTTAATAAAAGTGTTGATGTTCCCGATCATAATTATGCTGACCCTTGTGGAATGGATCTGTAACGCAGCGTGTACCCTGACCGGTGTAGCCTGTCGCGTGATAGCAGGCACCTTCATCCTGACCGGTATCCTGAGTGTGGGATTTGGACTGGAGCCGTGGAGTGTGGCCCGCCGGATGATCCTGGGCGGAGTTTTGTTCCTGATGCTTCCTCTGATCGCGACTGGGATTTTGTCCGGGGTAATGCTGCTGAGGTCAAATGAAAAACTAAATTCCGGTTACACCCTCAAAAATGGCCTGTAAGACGTTTTTGAGAAAAAACTTGATGTAAATCATCAGCATGAACCTTGAAAATCGTGATATAATCGGCACAGGCCGTCTGGTTGTCTGCATGGCAAACAGACGGCTGGAGCAGATTGAGAATAAATTCCACCCGTCTGAAGCGTTTTAATTGCGATTTATGACGTACAGGTGGTTATCTGTCTGCTCAATTCATCAGTGATTATTCAAAGTGCTGTACTGATCAGAGGAGGCCTGCTTCCGACAGGCGATCCATCAACTGATCAGCGTAATCTATCCAGTCTTCTTCTGACTGACGGAGTTTACGGACCTCATGTTCGGCGTAAGCCAGGTCCATTTGAACTTCCCGGTATTTCTGAAGAAGCTCTTCGTATGTAAGGTCATTCATGAGCAGCCTCCTTTGGATTATCATTGTGTTCAATGAGTGCCGGTTTTAGCAGGACATCGTCTGGGGAGACGTGGGATTGTCCTGTTAATGCCGGTATTTTTTTATCCAGAAGAAGGTCCGCCAGATCAAAAGGGGAAGCGCCGTTTAAGGCATCCCTTGCCGTGGAGTTGATATGGCTTGCCATCAGGGAGATATCTTTCTGAGTATACTTATGCATGCTGCGTCCCTTGGGGATGACATAGCGGATGTATTCATGGTTTTTCTCCAGGCGTGCTTTCTGATTGGAAACGTAGGGATCACAGTAAAAGACATACGTGCGGTGTTTCCCCTCCGGTGTTTTTTCTATATCCCATGGGTTCTTAAATTCTGAGCCGTTGTCCGTCAATAAGACGGGGAAGTATTTACGGAAAAGGCGGATGCCGAGGCTGTCCGTAAGGTCATTGATCGCCTTGATCACGCATTCCTGTGTACACCTTGGCAGCAGGATTACCAGCATAAAAGAACAACTGCGGAACAGCAGGGTGAGGAGACATTTGCCTGCAGCCCTTGAGCCTTTTACCGTGTCCATTTCAACCACATCGAGATCCGGGTGAGCTTCCATAAAACGTTCAAAGTCAATGAAGGTACGCTTATTACGGTAGATCTGCTTGATATTTCTGGAACGTGGAGCAGGTGCTTTCTTGCGTTTTTTATAACGGACTCTCCTGGGCAGATCGATATTTCTGGCCTGGAAGATACGCTGGTCAAGATAGTTGTAAAGAGTTCTCCGGCATACCGGGATCTCGTCGGCGTGTACTGCAAATATATGACTGAGGGGCTGGCCCTTCAGGATCAGGGGAGAAATCAGGCCATTAAGGGCCTGGAGTTCTTCTTCCGTGAGGTTAATGCCCTGCCTTGATCTTACAAGGTTTCTCTCATAAGATTTCTGAGCCGCCTGTGCCGAATACAGTCTGTGCGGAAGAGGACAGTCTTTTAAATGGTCACAGGCATTACAGACATACGGCGGTTTGTCAGACTGATCACACTGATAAGGTGAGAACAGCATGCAGTATACAGTTGGATCCGTTTGCCAACAAAGACGGCATTTCCGTATACAGTGTGATTTAGGGCAGTCCATAATTGTATCAGAACCACGCACATCACAGGTTTTATAGTGTTTACACTTGAAGCACCGTCTGGAACTGTGTTGTGGGGGGACGTTCCGTGAATAACGCCGGATCTCCTTTGAAATAGTGGTAGGATCCTTGTGAAGAACGGAACCAATCGCTTTAAAACTGGAGCCTTGTAATAATTCCTGTTCAATATAAGACCGGTCAGAAAGTGTCAGGTGTTTATGATCGTGAGGGATCTTAGATATTTGTTGTGCCATAGTCGTCCTTTCAGACAGACAGATAACCACAAGAAAGGATACCATATCTGTTCCGGAAGGATGATACCGGATTTGCAGGGATAGTAAAGGCTGTGCTTCGCACACCGCGGGGCGGCTACGGCCTTGACAATCCCTGCAAATCCGGTCGTTGGCAGCCAGGAACAGAAAGGGAGAGTCCCACAGGCCTGTGCAAGACTTAATTCCGGTTTGGACTAAAAATGGCCTTTCTGACCGGAATTTAAAATTTCACTTTACGGTAATGCTGCTGAAAACGCTGGTAAAGATTATTTGAAGAAATTTTGTCATTGTCCTCACAGGCGGACACAAGATTTGTCATTAATAGAGTATCAGATGAGGAGAGACCGGAAAGGCGTCGCAGAAATGATACATCTTGTGGGGACTGGAATGATTACGCTCACGACATTTTGTCGCAAGCTAAAGTGCTCCGGGGGAGGATGTTCGGAAACTTCGGCTTTTTAAGAGCCTGTTGATGCGAAGGTCGATTGTACTCACCTTCCTTCTGTGATAGGATTTTTCCGGAAGTGATAATCAAAGCCAATATAATCCAAAAATAAAGGAAGCGAGATGGTTTAAGTGCCGAGACGAAATCTGTATCGATATGCCCTTGAAATGCTGAATACAACGAATGTATACGCGCACCCGTTGGAACAGCTGTGTTTTATGAAGGATCATGAAGTGTGTTCTCTGGTTGCCATGGTAAAAGAACGGGCAGTAAAAAGTAGTTCATCGACAGAACAAAGCAGCTCTCTGCAGGAATTGAAACAGACGGCGTTTTCAATCATTTTGGAAAGCCTTGCAGAATATGCGGAAACCTATCCCTCTTCATATACGGTCAGGCAGAGAATAAAGAAGAAATTTGTTTTGTGGCTGAAAGAAATCGCAAAAGAATATAAGATCCCGGTAGCAGATGAGGACATAAAGTATGATTTTACAGATATCAGTGCCGACACAGCTGTGGCTATGCTGCAACTGCTTCAGGAACCTGGCGGAGTAACAAAGGAAGACATGGTTGACAGACTTCGTATTTCGCCGAGGGCTATTCTAAAGAATCTGAGTAAGATCGATCATTCCCTGGGGGATTCTGAGCAGAATAAGGAATGTTTTTACATCGGAGGTCAGCCGGTACAGGCAAAGATTAAAGTGTTTCACAAGCCAGGAGAGCGAAAGAATCATTATCGTACCGTCAACACGGTGCATCCGATTATATTACAGGAAAATTTGATGCAGGCAGGAACCCTGATTCAGTCACTGGCGAGAAATTATAACGAATATGATAGCGACACCAGTTATAGTGTGGGAATGGATATTTGGAGCCAGCTGTCTGAATATGGAAAAGCGAGAATCCGGACCATTTTTGCATATGGGAATTCAGCGGTGGAAGATTTTATACGGATTCTTGATGATGACTGTCCGGGGATGGAGATGGCCGCCTACTATACGGAAAGAGACATGGCGGATGAATTCCGTATAAGCAATCATGAGGCCTTGCTTTTTTGCATGAAGGCAGAAAATAGAAGATGCAGATTAAAGCTGTTTCTTGGCGGAGAAGTAAAGTGCTTCGAAAACGTAAAGATACAGAGCGTGAGTGAATCAGGGAGCTCGACACCGGCAGGCGATGTCTTTTATAAAGCAATATGCCAGGGAACAGAAGAGATATTGTTTACGGAGGATCAGATTGATGGTATAGAGCTTCTGTAGACTTGAAAATGGAAATGATGGCCGGAGACAATATGGAACGAAAGGTTCCAACATGCTGCCGGCCTTTTTGCTACACTCAGATCATCAAAACCAACGGAGAAACAAGGGTTTCAACAGGAGACATCGTCTTACGAAAGAAGACTTGATTTGATCGTTTGGTCTGGGTTTAGCAAAAAAATTCATTTTCCAAAAACGAGGAGGAAGCCATCATGAAGAAACAGAATCAGGAAAATGCCACATGGAACGCACTGAATCATATCAAGGATCTGTATAACAGCATGCTTGCTGCTGCACCCTGCGACGGGGTTTATCGCTGCAAGATTGCCAAGGAGTTGTTCCACCTTCAGCGGGAAGATGGAGCCTGGAGGGTGATTGAAGATCTGAGGGCGCCTATGGATATCCGTGTCGCTTATATCTACGAACCCACCTATTATGCCACAGCGGCGCTCATGGTGTTTATGAATGCCAATGGGGAGATGAACGGGGAAGAAACGGAATACTTAAGAAAAGGTCTGAAGGTGGCAGCGGAAAGACAGCTGAATGGTTCCGGATTTGAGGCAACACGCGGCAGATTAGAGGCGCTTGCGATCTATAAAGCAGCGGGTCTGTATGAATGGATGAATCGTTTTGGAGAGCAGTATCCGGATTTTTCGGATATGATCCGGAAGGTGATCAATGACTTTCAGGTTGCCCTGATGACAGGGAGAACATTTTCCGATTGGGAGGTTGATTTCAAAGAGGAATTTAGCATAGAGGTTGCGGATTACGAAGAAGCCATGATCCCCTGGGTGTGGTATGCGGCTTACGGTTCAAATATCTCGAGGGAGCGTTTTATGCGCTACATCAATGGATGCGCGGATCGCAGCGCTCCTTTGGAGGATCGCAGTTACGTGCTTCCCTATGATATTACATTTGCCGGGAGAGCAAGCAACTGGGGAAATCAGGGAAAGGCCTTTTTGGATGACAGCAAAAAGGGGATGGCCCTCGGAAGAATCTATAAGATCAGCAGAGGCCAGTTTGAAGAGATCCAGAGAAAAGAGGGGCGGGATTATACGAAGAGGATCTGCCTTGGAGAGGAAGAAGGAATTCCTGTATATACGTTCACCACAGATTGCCTTCCGGCCGAGAACAATTCGCCGTCTGCGGATTACCTGGAGGTGATTTTACAGGGATTGAAAGAAACCTATCCTGAAAGGTCAGAGCTCGCCTTTCGCGTATACCTGTTCAGCCACAATGTACTGAACAGTGATGACAGGGATATTCTCAAATATATTCGTTGCAGTGAACATGGGGTTTCCCTGCAGCAGATCGCAGATGCCCCGGAATGCCCCTGCCTGACGAAAGCAAGAAGTTCCGTAAAGAAGCTGGTTTCCTGGGGACTGATCAAACAGGATACAAGAAGCCTGAGGGCAGGTGACCGGATGCAGGATCGGGCGGCGGTGTTTTATACCAGAAAAGAGAGCAGGGATCTGATTGATATTCTGCTGCTTACAGCGAGGTGAGATGGAGATGAAACAATTTATTGTGCGGAAAGTAGTTGGCAATGAATACACTACACTTGGGGTATATCAGCAGAAAGAGACCGCAATGCAGGAAGGGAAGCGGTTATTTGCTGAATCCACGGAAAAATGCAGGGTGACTTGCATCCGGGCAGAGATTGATGAAGAGGGCAATATTGATAAATCACGCTATGAGCTTTTTAATATGTGGTGGTGATATCAAACTGTGAGATCTATATTCCGAATGAAAATTGCGAGATCTCGAAGGATTCGGTTGATTTAACAAAGTCGTTATGGTATGATTTTACCGTATTGCTGTATCCATGTTCAGTATCGCAAAAGACGAGGGAACGACAATGATCATATCATACGACAATCTTTGGAAATTATTGATTGACAGAAGGTTAAACAAAACAGAATTAGCCAAAAAAGCCAGGATCAGCACCAGCACAATTGCAAAGATGACGCATGGAGAGCCGGTGGCTATGACTGTCCTTGTAAAAATCTGCGACACATTGAACTGTGATGTTGGCGATATTCTCAGCATCAAGAGAGAAGAAAACCAATAGAATCCGATTTTCGGTATGCCGCATCTGATATGGAAAAGGGATAGGGGTTACTATGCCGTTTGGATGAGCGTGCCAGGAAGAGAGCATTTCATGGAATATAGTGCAAGTGGCGTGAAATACCTGCTGTGGTTCGTGGAAACCAGAGAGACGGCCAGGCTGCTGAAAGACCATTCTGAGGAAGAAGTCCGGGAGATGGTTTTAAATGAAAATGTCTATCAGCAGAAAGACCGGCGCAGGGTTATTAGTGAATATGGCTGTATTACGAGAAGGCTTCAGGCGATACCGAAAGGCCTTGGCCGCATGCTTCTTCATACGGATGTGGCCACAGCCAAACTGATTGTCCTGGTTTCCGCTATGGCCTCCGACCGGCTGCTGTTTGAGCTGATGTATGAAGTCTACCGGACGAAAATTCATCTTGGCGAGGAAGAGTGGATAGATGCTGATCTTAGCATCTTCTTTGGCAGAAAGGCGGATCAAAGCGAACTGATTGCAGGATGGACAGAAGCTACGATAAAGAAATTAAAACAGGTGTATACCCGGTGTCTTCTTGAAGCAGGAATGCTTAAAAAAGAAAGTGCGAAGACGAAGAAAATCACTAAGCCGTACATTGATCCGGAATTCAGGCAGATTCTTCTGGATGAGTCGATGGATGATTATCTGTATGCACTGACAGGAGAAAAATGATGGCAATGGAATTCAGGGACAGATTAGATGCCATATGGGACAGGATTTCCGGCAGGGATTTTCTGGAAAATAAAGGCGTGGCAAATGAGGTGCGTTACTATGTCTTCGACTATGAGGCCTGTGATGAGCAGATTGTACGGCAGAAAATAACAGATCTGCTGGCAAAAAACAATCCGGATGCAGATGGGTTCAAGCTGGTCGAGTATGACATTTTCAAAGTCATTCTCAGCATTCTGGAAGAGCGCGGATACGTTGACAAGTGTGTCCGTTTCGAAAAAGAAAAGGGCAGGGAATATCTGTACAATGCTGTTGCGAAACTGCTGCGGCTTACAACAGACAAAAATCTTATCGTAAATCACATTGTTGAAAATACACCGGAGAATGCAGTGGTTCTTTTGACCGGAATTGGCAAGGTATATCCTTTTGTCAGAGCTCACAACATACTGAACAACCTGCATCAGGTGTTTGACAGGGTTCCGGTGGTTATGTTCTATCCGGGCAATTGGAATGGACAGTCTTTAAGCTTATTCGGAACCATCTCAGACGGGAATTATTACAGGGCTTTCCCGCTCATTCAGTAAAGCAGGAGGATAGACGATGCAGATCAGGGATATGTTTTACAAGGGCATTGATCGTGAGATCAATGGGGTCATCAAAGTCGGCCAGAAGGACAAAGAAAATGTCTATCAGGAGCTGGATGAGTATGTCGTGACCGAAGAATTGAATAAATACATGATTCGGTTCTTTGATGCTTACAGCCGCGGTCTTACCGGGCGAACGGATAAGATGGGTGTCTGGATCTCCGGCTTTTTCGGGAGTGGTAAATCGCATTTTTTGAAGATCTTATCCTATATCCTTTCCGATAAGACGGTCGTCAATCCTGAGGATGGGACGCAGCATTCTGCCAGCAGCTTCTTCCTGGATGGCGTGAAGGTTTCCGATAAGAAGCTCCGGGACAAGATCCGCAGCGTCGTTTCATATAGTGATGATACAGACGTGATTCTGTTTAATGTAGACTCCAAGAGCGCCTCCGATTCGAAGACCAATAAAGAGGCGATCAAGGATGTCTTCATGAAGGTTTTTAACGATTACCTCGGCTATTGCGGATCCATCCCATTCCTGGCGGATTTTGAAAGAAAACTGGACGAAACCGGAAAGTACCAGCAGTTTAAGGATAAATTCCTGGAAATCAATGGTAGTTCCTGGGAGGAATCACGGGAAGACTATTATTTCATTCAGGATGAAATCATTGAGACCGTCTCCGCTCTTGGTATCATGAGTGAGGAGGCAGCAAAGAACTGGGCGGCAAACGCGGAGAGCTCCTACAGCTTCTCCATTGATCAGTTTGCGGATTATGTAAGAAAATACTGCAGCAAAAAGGGAGAAAACCATCATGTGGTGTTCCTTGTGGATGAGATCGGACAGTATATTGCAGATGACAGCAAGCTGATGGTAAATCTGCAGACGGTGGCAGAGGATCTGGGAACAGCATGCCAGGGAAAAGTATGGATTGCTGTTACAAGCCAGCAGGATATCGATTCCATCACAAAAACGATGGGGGATGATTTCTCGAAGATTCAGGGACGTTTCAACACCAGAGTCTCCCTGACCAGTGCAGATGTGGCGGAAGTCATCCGGAAAAGAATTCTCTATAAAACGGACAAAGCCGGTGCAGTTCTGAAGGATCTCTATAACCGGAATGAATCGGTCATCAAGAATATCATTACGTTCAGCGAAGGAACCCCGCACATGCCTTTATACGAAGATGCGGACGATTTTGCTGAGGTTTATCCATTCATTCCCTACCAGTTTAAGCTTCTCGGGGATGTGCTGACATCGATCCGGCAGTACAGCTCCAGCGGCAAGCACATGGCGGATGGAGAGCGGTCCATGCTTGCGCTCTTTAAAGAGGCAGCCCAGAAATATGAGGATGAACGTGAAGGGATTCTCGTTCCCTTTAACGCCTTTTACAGCGCTGTCGATGACTTTATCGATCATACGCACCGTATCGTGATCACAACGGCCAGCCGGAATCCCAGGCTGGATGCCTTTGATGTGGAACTTCTGAAGGTATTGTTCATGATTAAGCATGTGAATACCTTCAAAGGCGATGTGGAAAATCTGACCACGCTGCTGATTTCTTCCATTTCCGAGGACACGCTGGAGCTGAAGAAGAAGGTAGAGGTATCTCTTCGTAAACTCTGCGATGAAATGCTGGTTCAGAAAAACGGGGATCGGTATGTATTCCTGACAAATGAAGAACAGGAAGCGGAAAATGCCATCCGCAGCATCTATATTGATCCTACAGATACTGTGAATCATGTGGCGCAGGTTGCTTTTGAGGAAGTAATCGTGATGCCCAACAACAAGTATCGCTACAGCAACCGCTATCAGTTTTCCTTCAATACAAAGATTGACGACCGGTTCTACAAAAATAACAGTGCCAATGGAATTACGCTTCACCTGCTGACTGCATATAGCGGGGAGGAGAATGATCTTGCGCTGGGGATGCTTTCTGCGCAGGAAAAGAGTGTTGTTGTCCGTATGTCTGATAACTATCCGTATCTGACCGAAACGGAAAGCATGAAGAAAATAGAGGCATTCCTGAACAAACCGGAACTGACAGCGCTTACGGATTATGAGGTGATTCAGGCAAATAAGCGAAAAGAACGTTCCGAGATCGCGAAGCGTGTGAAGGATTATGTACGGATGGCTCTGGAGACAGCGGACATCTATGTGACCGGAGAAAAAGTATCTACGAAATCCCGAGATGTGACCACGCGCATTAATGAAGCATTTGAAAAACTGGTCAGCAGTGTGTATTCCAAGCTGAAGGATATGGAAACAGAGCCCGCGGCAAGTGATATACAGGATATGCTCAGAAAGAGCAGAACACAGATGACGCTGGACCTGCCTGGCGTAAAGGAGCCAAACAGCGACGCGTTAAACGAACTCGTCGAGGCAGTGCGCTACGCAGGGAGACAAGGTGCAAAGTTTTCGATTAAGTCCGCGCTGGATAAGTTTATGGGCGCCCCATACGGATATGTGGAGGAGGATGTCGAATACCTGATTGCCACCCTGTACAAGAAGGGAAAAATTTCCCTGAAAATGAACAGTGTAGTCTATAGTCCGGCCAGCACGTCACCAGACGATGCTTTCCGATATATTACACGGAGAGAATTCCGGGAGAAAATCCTTCTCGAATTAAAAGAAGTTCCTCAAAACAATTGGGTGCAGTCTGTTAAAGATGTCATTCATGATTTCTTCGGACGGACGGTCATGACCGATGATACGGATTCCCTTATGCGTGATTTCAGATCCTACTGCACCACGAAGAAGGCAAATCTGGAGGGTGTGTTAAGGGAAGACTATACGAAAGGATCTCCGCTTCCCGGCAAGGCACTTCTTGAAAAAGCCGTAAGGTTAATGGATCAGGTGAGCGCGATTAATGATCCCATGACCTTTTATAAACGCGTGCATGAACTGTACGACGATTTCATAACGACAGCGGATCAAATGGTCGATCTGACAGGTTTCCTGAAAGGACCACAGAAAGAGAAATTCTTAAAAGCATACAGGACGTTACAGTTTTATGAGGCAAGTAAGAACTACATTTCTGATGAGAAAATCATCGACTACGCAAAGCAGATCCATCGGATCTTAACGATGAGGGAACCGTACAGCTTTATCAAGAAACTGGAAGAGTATGAAGGTCTTCTTGGCAGTGCGATTGTTTCGATGCTGGATCAGGACGCAAAGCGGATCAAGCCCGACATTTACGCCGATGAAAAGCTGGTGATGGATGCCATCATTTCTGATCGTCCATATGCGGACAGATTGAAGAAAAAATTCCGGATCAAGTTTGACGAACTGCGTGACAAGCTGGATCATTCCGGAGACATGGCTAAGATGAATGGGATCCCGGCAGAGAGCAATGCATTAGTGCAGAATTGCCTGAACGAGATCACCCGGGAAGAAAATGCTTATCAGGAAAGCATCAAACCGCCGAAACCTACGGTGGATCCTGCGCATCCCGACAAACCGCCGGTAAAAACCCCGACCGGACCGGTGATTACGCAGAAACCGGTTTCTATTCGGACATTAACAAGGAATAAAACATACAGCATACGTACAGAGACAGACGTGGATGCATTCT
Organism: Porcincola sp.; assembly: GCA_045118075.1. Lineage (GTDB taxonomy): Bacteria > Bacillota > Clostridia > Lachnospirales > Lachnospiraceae > Merdiplasma. The sequence continues at coordinate 37,332 of JBGUOI010000004.1, forward strand.
TGCAGGAATTACGAAAATCTCTGATGAGCGAGTTGGGAGAAAATACGATTATCCGACTGAGTTAAAAACAAACCCAAGATAAGAGGGAGGCCGCTATGGCAGGAGAGAGCAGGCAGGTCAACAAATCTGCAATTCGGAACTTTGCGATTGAAGCAAGAAAAATCCTCATGAAATCTGCGGAGACAGAGGCAGGTTTCTATGGGATCTCAAAAGAAGAAATCAAAGCCCCTGTCCAGAAAGGTCCTGATTTTGAGGTTTATGAATCCATAGCCGGCACACAGAGGCGCATATACAGTGCTGATATGCGCCGGCGGGCTGCGCTGGTTTCCGCGGTCCGGGAAAAGGGATTTGACAATGTTATCGAAGAGACCGCATACACCTGGTTTAACCGGCTGATCGCTATCCGGTTTATGGAGGTAAACAATTACCTTCCGTTCCGTATGCGCGTCTTGTCCTCTGACTCCGGAAGCGTGACACCGGATATCGTCAGCAGATCTTTGGAAGTGGATCTGGAACTTGAAGAGGCAGAGCTGGATGCCGTGCAGAAGGCGAAGGAAACAAATCAATATGATGAAGCGTTCCGGCTGCTGTTCATTAAGGCCTGTAACGTACTGAATGAATCACTGCCCGGTCTGTTCGAGAAGACCGATGACTACATGGAACTGCTCCTGAAACTGCCTTACACCAGTGATGGAGTTGTCCGCATGCTCGTGGATACGATCCCTGAGAACAATTTTAACGTGAACGAAGGCGGACAGTTAGAGATCATCGGATGGCTCTATCAGTACTACAACACGGAACCGAAAGCCAGGGCCTTCGCAAAGAAAGGAAAGATCACCAAGGAGGAAATTCCTGCAGTCACCCAGCTGTTTACCCCGGACTGGATCGTCCGCTATATGGTGGAGAACAGTCTTGGGAGACTCTGGATCGAGCATTTGCTTGCAAACGGAGACAGCCGCAGCGAACAGGAAATCGCCAATGACTTCGGATGGAAATACTATCTGCCGGAAGCCGAGCAGGAACCGGAGGTACAGGCGCAGCTTGTGCAGATTCGCGCCGAGCGGAAGGATCTGACACCGGAAGATATCCTGTGTATCGATCCCTGCCAGGGCAGCGGGCATATCCTCGTCTATCTCTTTGAGGTTCTGATGCAGATCTATCGGGAAGATGGATATTCTGAGAGGGATGCCGCAAAAAGCATTCTGGAACATAACTTATATGGACTGGATATTGATGACAGAGCTTATCAGCTGTCTTATTTTGCCGTGCTCATGAAAGCCAGACAGTATAACCGGCTGATTCTGAAAAATCATGTAAAGCCCCATGTTTACTCCATACAGGAGAGCAATACGGTCAACCGCGGCCAAATCAAATTCTTTGGCGTGGATATGAGTGAAGCGGAAAAGAAGACTGCAGCCAGGCAGCTGACGGGACTGCTGGATACTTTTAAGGATGCCAAGGAGTATGGATCCATCCTGAACGTGGAGCCATACGACTGGGATCTGCTGCGCCGCTTCGTGGAAAACGACGCAGGGCAATATGAATTCGAAGCCCTGGGGATTGATAAAACACAGGCGAAGATTATGCCGCTGCTTGAGATCGGGGAGGCGATGGCGCAGAAATATCATGTGGTTGCAACAAATCCGCCTTATATGGGAACAAAAGGGATGAATCCCAAATTGTCATCTTACCTGAAGAGTAATTATGCAAAAACAAAAAGCGACTTGTTCGCTGTGTTCATTGAAAAAGCTTTTAATCTGAATAAAAGGAATGGTTTCTCAGCGCTTATTACGCAAAGGACATGGTTATTTCTTGCGGCCTTCGAAGAATTGAGAAAATGGTTAGGTAATGTGACCAGTGGAATTTCTTTTGTTGAGTTAGGGGCTGGTGCATTCAGTGAGATATCTGGTGAAGTAGTACAAACGATAGCTTTTGTAGTAAAAAAAGATCGCATCAAAAATTATGTTTCTTTATATAAAAACTTGAGCGGAGTTAACAACAAAGAAACGGCATATATTGAAGAGGATAGCAAAAGAATTGTGTTAGATGACTTTAAGCATATCCCGGGGGAAGTATTTGCAATGAAGCTTTCTCAGGCAGCGCTTTCAGCTTATTCTACAAACAAATACATTAAAGATGTGGCTATACCCAAAAAGGGAATGATAACATCTGATAACAATCGATTCCTCAAACTATGGTTTGAAATCCCTCAGTCAAATATACAGTTCGGTATGAATAAGATAGAGGAGCAGACAGAGGGTGTTCGCTGGGTTCCTTATAATAAAGGAGGCAGTTACAGGAAATGGTATGGGAACCATGATTATCTCATAAATTGGGAGAATGATGGTAGAGAAGTAAAATCATATGCAGCAGAGCTATATGGATCCTATTCGAGACAGATCATGAACGAAAGATACTATTTTAAAGATGCTATCTCGTGGTCATATATTAGTGCACAAAAAATCGGAATAAGGTACTATCCTCCTGGCTTTGTCTTTGATACAGCTGGCCCATCCTTATTCATTGATGACAGAAGAGATAGATTTCTTATAATGGGACTCTTGTCAAGCTGTGTATCAGAATATTATATACGAGCAATCAATCCAACCATCAATCTTTTCGCTAGTGATATAGCGAATATCCCATACATTGCTACAGATGATAATATAGCTTCTCGAGTTTTAGAATTAGTCGATTCCTCAATTAGATTGTCCCAAAGTGAATGGGATGATTTTGAAACATCGTGGGGGTTTAAGGAGCATCCTCTTATCGATAAAGCAGGATATATTCGGGATGGTTTTGAAAGATGGACAAAAAAATGTAACGATAGATTTGAAAAAATGAAGGCAAATGAAGAGGCACTAAATACAATCTATATCAATTTATATAAATTAGACAATGAACTAGATCCAAATATCGATGATAAAGATATTACGGTGCGACGGGCAGATCTTCGAAGAGATATGAAAAGCTTAATATCTTATGCTGTCGGTTGTATGTTTGGCCGTTATTCTTTGGATGTCGATGGTCTTGCTTACGCCGGTGGTGACTGGAAGGAAGCTTATGGCACGAAGTACAAGACCTTCCTGCCGGATGAGGATGCGATTATCCCCATCACGGATGAGGAATACTTCAAAGATGACATCGTAGCCCGGTTTGTGGAGTTTGTACGTGTGGTTTATGGCGACGAAACCCTGGAAGAGAATCTCAAGTTCATCGCTGAAGCCCTGGGTAACAAAGGCGACACTCCCCGCGCGGTCATCCGGAATTATTTCCTGAACGATTTCTACAAGGATCATTGCAATACCTATTCCGTCACCGGTTCCGGTAAACGGCCGATTTATTGGCTGTTTGATTCCGGCAAGCAGAATGGCTTCAAGGCATTGATTTATATCCACCGGTACACGCCGGATACCGTCGGTCTGATCCGCTCGGTGTATCTGCATAATGCGCAGACAGCGATTCAGAATGCTCTTCAGAATTCCGAATATATTATCTCTTCCACCACCAGTGCCACAGAACGGGCGCGGGAGACCCGGAAGCGGGATAAATATGTGAAGCAGCTGAATGAGCTCCGACCGTATTATCAGGCAATCTCTCATATTGCCCTGCAGCGTATACCGATGGATCTGGACGACGGAGTGAAGAAGAACTATCAGCTGTTTCAGGGAGTGGAGATTTCTACTGAAGGAAAGAAAAAGCAGACCATAGATTTGCTGGCAAAGCTGTGAGAAATGAGGTGAGCTCTAATGATAAAAGGTTTTCTGTTTGAGGATTTTAAGGGCTTCCAAAAGGCGGAATTATTTCTGGAGGATATCAGTATCCTGATTGGAACCAATGCGTCCGGCAAGAGTAATGCGATTGAAGGGATAGAGATTCTGTCGGAAATTGCCACCGGTAAAGACCTTGTGACAATTTTAGACGGCTCCAGAAATGCTGAAAGCTTTGTCCGTGGCGGGAGCAAGGGGTGTTGCAGGTTCAAAACCACATCCTTCGGCCTGGGGTGTTTGGTGGATCTGGACTCTCAGAATGATCTTCTCTATAAAATCAAAATAAAAGTAGGGGAAAGGGTTTATGTTGAGTATGAGAGTTTATCGATCGTTGCCAACGGAAGAATGACAAACACCGGCAACAGCATCTTCTCCACGAAACCTGTGCGGGAGGTGAAAAGCGCCAATATACAGGTAGCAATTCGCAACGGGAAACAAGGACCGAATCCGGAGATCACCTGTCCCCGTGATACGGCTATTCTGCATCAGTTGAAGAATCAGCCATCAGATGAGGGGACTGTGATGGCGGAAAATGTAAAGTATATCAATCTGGTTCTGGATAACCTGAAAAAAATCCTTGTCTTATCGCCGAATCCGGATGTTATGGGAGGATACTGCCGAATCAGTGATAATGTACTGAAGCATGACTGCTCGAATCTCTCCGCTGCACTCCATGCCTTATGTGAGGACTCCGGAAAAAAGGAAACCCTGTTGGATATCATTCGTAAACTGCCGGAAAATGAAATAAGAAACATAGGATTTTTGCTTCCGGGGAACGGCGATGTGCTGTTTTATTTAGAAGAAAAGTACATGTCGTCCTTTGGTAAGGTTTACGCGAATCAATTGTCGGCGGGGACTTTGCGGGCCATTGCAGTCATCGCGGCATTGCTGGAGGAAGAGGAAGGAAGCCTGGTAATTATTGATGAGGTGGACAACGGATTACATCCAAGCCGTGCGAAGGCACTTGTTTCCTGGATGCTTGAGATAGGCAGAGCACGGAACGTGGACATTCTCATAACAACTCATAACGTTTCCCTGCTGAACAGCCTGAAGGGGGAGACAATCCTGGGGGTATCAGTAGCCTATCGGGATGCTGAAAAAGGCATGAGCCGGATCACACCCTTTGTGGATATGGACAACCATGCATATATTTTGGCCTCTGGAGGAATTGGTACAGCTGAAGAAAAGGATCAACTCCTTGCGAAGGGGGATTCTTTCGAACAGTTGCCGGGCTGGCTGGAGGTGGATGCATGATCTATACATTTCTTGATACAGGTGTGCTCGATGAATTACTGGTCATCCCGGGGTTTCATAATGCAGACAGATCAAAGCAAGTAAAGGATGAATTCAAGGAGAGGATTTCCAAAGGCGAAAAGCTGATCATCCCCTTTGCTGCAATGATAGAGATTGGAAACCATATCGCTCAGATTAAAAACAATGACAGCGAGCGGAAACGTTGTGCGGAGCAATTCGCAGATTTTCTTGACATGTCCAGAAACAATAGAGCGCCATGGATCTTATGCACGGATGGATTGACGGAAGAGCAGATTGGATTTATCTCAGATCATTTTGGAGAAATTGGTGCTGAAATGCAGATTGGAACCGGCGATATTTCCATCGTGTATCAATATGAGAAGTTTAGCGAACGGGTGTCCGGAACTGCAGAGGGCGTAGAAATATGGAGCCTGGATCATCATATCCCGAACCTGCAAAAAAAGATGGGGATCACGCTGCAGCCGGAAAAGAAAGTGAAACGGAGAAGGGATCGATAATGGATCTGAAAGAAATACAGGATAAATTGAATGAGATGCTGACCGGCAGCGGGCGCCGGCTCGTCTTCTGGTATGATGATGACGCATCTTATGAAGAAAATATCCATGATCTTGAGCTGGCCGATCATGCAAAGCTTTGGATTGTTTCGGAAAATAACTGGTTTGAGACAAAGCTGCAGATCGAGGAACGGGATCCGGACAGCAATTATCTGATCTATGCTCCGTTTTCGAGGCCGGATGACAGGGAGAATTTCCTTGCGGACATCTTCTATTACTCGCAGCATTTTTATTCGGATAAGCTGGTTCAGATCATGGGTGACCTGGGCATTCCGGTGTCCTGCATGGATGACGTGAAACGCTTCCGAAAGTTCTGGACAACAGGGAATACGGAAAAGTTCAGAATGCTGTCTATTGAAGAAATCACAAAAGAGAAACTGCTTCTTGGAATCCTGTGCGTACTGGCGGAGGTAAAGACTTTAAGCTTTGACGAGTTGTTGAAGAAGGTTGTGCTGGCCGGGACAGAGGACAATGCGATCCTGAAGAAGATGGAAGCACAGAAAATCGATGCTGTATTCTGGTCATTATGCGAGAAAAACCTGGGATATAAGGATCCTACTCCTACCATTTCAGAGCTGCTTGTCACCATGATCGTGACCTATATGGATACGGTCACCAGAGGGAATATCCCGAATGCCTGGAAGACTTTCCTTTCCGGGCGGCAGAATGATGCGGTGGTGTTTGTCAAAAATCTGATGAACAACGATGAAAGCAGAGAGTTTTACGATGCGTTTGCGAATCGATTGACGGCAGAGTTAAATGCGGAAAAACTGATTCGCCAGATCCGGCTGGATGATGTGCTGGAGTGCGATGCGCTGCCAGTGTTCGATGAGAACCTGATCAGCTGGATGATTGCCAAGATTGAAGACAACATGCTGGATGAGAAGGTTTCCGGTCTTACGATTCCCCAGATCTGTGAAGAACGCTTGAAGCCCTGTTATCACTATAATGAGCAGTTTGAAAAGCGCTATCGCATGGTTTTCCATGCATGGCAGGTTTTGAAGAGGGTTTCCCTTCATTCTTTCCAGCCTTCCCTGGAAGAGGTGGTAAAAGACTATACAGAGAACGCATGGCAGATAGATCGTAACTACCGGAAATTCTACTACTATATCGATGCAGTCGGATTAACGGTGGAAACAGAGAAATTACGGGATCTTGTTGAAAATATTTATACCAACAAGTATCTGACGGACTTCGCATATAAGTGGAATCAGATCCTGACGAATGAGGAATACCAGAACTATGTGGAGCACCGGCAGGAGCAGTTTTATCAGGACTTTGTGCGTCCGTTCATGAAGGAAGACGGCAGAGACGGCAGGGTGATCGTCATCATTTCTGACGGCATGCGCTATGAGTGCGGTCGGGAACTCTTTGAGAACCTGGAGCTGGATGAAAAGTGTATGGTGAAGATGGACCATATGCTTAGTGTACTGCCTTCAGAAACAACGTTGGGGATGGCGGCGCTTCTGCCAAATAGCGAAATACAGGTGGATGCGGAACTGAATATCACGGTAGATGATATGAAATGCGGCAACAGTACAGCTGACCGCCAGAAGATCCTGCAGTCCAGAGTGCCAAGATCTGTCTGCGTGGATTTTGACCGTCTGATGACGGCAAAGCAGGCCGAGATTCGTTCTTTGCTGCAGGATAAGGATGTCGTCTATGTTTATCAGAATCAGATCGACCAGCGCGGAGAGGGAGGCCGGTCGGAAAACGAAGTATTCAATGCCTGTGAGGAGGCTCTGCAGGAGATACAGACATTGATTCATCGACTTACAGGATATGTTTCTGCTACGCGCTTTCTGGTCACGGCAGATCATGGCTTCATTTATAAGCGGGACAAGCTGACGGAGAGCGACAAAATCTCAATCGACAAGTCCGATATCCCGAAGACGAACTACAGGTATCTTCTTTCCCAGAGTGAATACAAGGCAAGTGAAGCACTGATCAGCAGATCCCTTGCATATCTGAGCGCCATGAACCGGATCTTCGTGACGACACCAAAGGGAACAGACATCATTAAGAAGCAGGCCGGCGGAATGAATTATGTTCACGGAGGTTCTTCCCTGCAGGAAATGATTGTGCCGGTGGTGAAGGTGATCACGGCAAAAGGAAAGCAGGATACAGGCTATGTAACCGTGGAGATCAGTTCTTTTATCTCACGGATCACGAATACAGAGTTTAAGCTGGACTTTATGCAAATGGCTCCGGTGACGGACAAGGTAAAACCGCGGAGACTGGTGGCGTTCTTTATTGATGAAACCGGAAAGAAAATCTCTTTTGATGTTCCGATTATTGCGAATATTCGGGATGCGGATGCAAGAGCACGGCTGATCACAGAGAAATTCACTTTGCGGAGCGGCAAGTACCGCGCGGGTCAGGATTACTATTTGATACTGGCTGATATGGATGATGAATCCAAGGTACATCAGAAATATAAATTCACAATTGATATCGCGGAAATGTAATGTTTGATACCCTTCGAGAGAGGTGAGAGAATGGACACTTCTTATATCATCAGCAAGATGAACGAGTACATGTTCCGGTTAAACCAGCAGATCGGATCCTGGCTGGATAGAAAACTGCCCCGGATTGCGGATGACTGGTGGCAGGAACTGGTATTTAACAATTTAAGTCCTCTGCAGCGGGAAGCTGTTCTCAGAAATGACATTCATGAGATCAGCGGCCTGGATCTGGCGGCAGTTCTTCGTGTTCTGGATCGAAACTGGTTTGTCATTACCAGTACATTTTTTATCAACAACCGGGAACGCGGAAATATCCGCACGATGCAGGAGGTACGAAATACATGGGCTCATATCACGCCAAACGATATCAGTAAACGCAGGGTCGTTGATGATGTCAATGTGATCATCAATCTGATGCAGGCGTTTGACGCCAGTATGCAGGATACGCGTGATATGGAGAACTTCATCTTCGATGTGGAGGAAGATAAGGACATCCATATTGAACAGGCAAGGACAGCGGCGGCCCAGCCGGCGCAGCCTGCAGCAGCTCCGGCGGCTCAGGAACCTGTTCAAACCGGGATTTCTGTTGGGGATATTGTAACACTGGTCAGCGATCCATCCGTGATCGGTGCTGTCATTGCTATCAATGGAAACAAATACTCTGTTCTTGTAAATGGGAAAGTGCAATCTTATTACAAGGAGCAGATCCAGGTTCAGGATTCAAAGGAAGAACATTCTTATCTCGCGCTGCCGAAGGTACGCTCTGCCCTGACGGCATATCAGATTCATAATCCCGGATCTACAAATCTGTACTCCTTGAACTCGGCAAGAATTGATTTTGTGCCCTATCAGTTCCGGCCGGCGCTGCGCATGATACAGGCAGACAGTCCGCGTGTACTGGTCGCGGATGATGTCGGTGTAGGTAAAACGATCGAGGCAGGCCTGATTCTAAAGGAATTGGAAGCCAGATCCAGTGTATCCTCTGTCCTTGTCATATGCCCCCGGCCGCTGGTGGC
>JBGUOI010000005.1:0-9804 GCA_045118075.1 Porcincola sp.
TTTTACCATGTTGATTATAAAACAGCCCCCATGGCAGACCTCTCATCTCTTTTCGCTTTTTCGGGAAGATTGCCTGAACCCAATCAATCACGGAGCGAAAATAATTCCATAACTGCACAGCGCTGGGATCATTCTGATGCTCGGCCATATAAGCTTCTATAGTCTTGCTTTCTGCTGATGCCGCCCAGAGGATCGCAGTCTCCAGATATTCTTGCCGAATAGATGTGCCTTTCAGATAATCCCCGGCCAACGTATCTGCGGCGCATCCGGTTTTTGAAAAGTACCGTTTGGCATCAGATGTCCAAGAGCCAGCATAGACTGCATTTCGTATCTCTTGATCAGTAAGCTGCTCTCCAGCAATATTTATGATGCGAAACCAGTCCAGTCTCTCAGAATCAGTCCCATCACAGACATATACAAAGAGTTTATAATCAAGAATTCTCTTTTTCTGATCAGACGGAAGATTATAGAAATACTTATCATCTACAGAAAAAGAACCATCCACATATTCGCAAAGGGAAATGGTCCGCTGTTGTCCGTCCAGTACTTCAAAACCATCTGTACCATCATCCTTCTTAACTTTGCACCAGTATATGACATTGAGCGGCAATCCTTTCATAACAGTACGAATAACTTCATCCCGCTGAGCGTCTTTATACACAAATTCTCGTTGGTATTTCGGTCTTATATCCAAGCGCTCGTTATAGCCAACAACTCCTTCCTCATCGTCATTAAAATACCCTTCACACACTTCACCGACGGTAACTTTCAGTTCATCGATCTGCATTGAATCAAAGCCCCCTTATATTCAGTCTGCGAATAAACAGTCGCTTATATTTTCTTTGGCCGGAAACAACAGGTTGGGCCACTCCGGATCTTTCATTCCAAAGACCATTTGAAAAACCTTTCCCTTCACTTTCAGTTGCCCCTACGATCTCAAATTGATCCGGACTAAATCTATCCATGAAAGTAATAGGTACACCCATAATGCCATTACATTGTCCTGCGAATAATAATTCGCTTGTAGATACCCTTTCCATTGACGACAGGCGCATCGTATCTTGTATGCTCCCGCTTGCACCAATCAAGCTGCCCGTCTCCGCCTCTGTCGGTTGTCCAGATAAGTTCAAACTGTTCTGGACTGTATCGGTCCATAAAGGTGACCGGGACTCCCATAAGTCCGTTACATCTTGTTCTTGCGGCGAATGACAATTCGAGCATACGTAATCCGTCTGTCTGTCTGTCTGTCTGTCTGTCTGTCTGTCTGTCTGTCTGTCTGTCTGTCTGTAAGAGCATCCCCGCTTAATGCATCACCTGTCAAGCCCTTTATTATAGTAATTGAAGCATCTTTATCCTTTATCAACCCATGCTTCTTTATCGGTGTTTCAGGATTTGTGCGAATCGAATTCGCATCAATAATATCGAACTGTTCCGGGCAGTATTTATCTATAAAGGAAATCGGAACTCCCATGTTTCCGGCTCTAGCTTCATCGCAGAGAGCTTTTTCTCCATTATCCATACCTTTACTTTGTGCCCAAGGGCAGGTCGCTGCTGCTGTACACTCAAACCAACAGGGCACATAATCATAAGGAATATCCGCTGTCTTATCAACGTTTATAGCATCATAATTATCATATCGAGGGTAAAGAGCTGGATCATATTTTTTTACCAGTATCATTTCTTCGTGACGCTGTTTGATATCCAGATTTGTAAACCATCGAACGCCCTTAACATTGATATACTTATATCCATTTTCATCTGTCCGGTATTCGTATGCCTGTAAAGGATAATCATCTGGGACACGGAAATCTCTTCCATGACTATGGATTGAGGCCCCATACCACATCTTATTTTCCATAAAGAGCGGAAATATTTCTTTATATGTTATAGCATTTTGATTCCCAATAATGATAAAGTCTTTTTTATGCTCAAACAAAGTAGCGACATATTCTCTGAAAAGTGAAAACGGCGGATTTGTTACGACTATATCCGATTCATCCATCAGAGCAAGGCATTCTTCAGAACGAAAATCTCCGTTCCCTCGAAGCTCTGTCAACTCATTCTCACCTGACTTAAAGAGCTCTGCAACATCAAACATATCGACACCGCCGTCCCCGGTCTTATCATAAACCGTTGTTACGACAGCTTTATAGGGTTTTTCCTCGGTTTCCTCTGTCACTCCCAGAATGTCAAAAATCGAGAGCTGTGTAAACGCTATCGGAGATCCGGTATAGCATGTGCAAATCAGTTTTTTAAGGCCGAGCCTATTAAAATTAAGTACGAAGTATTTGAAGAAATTGCTCTCAAACGGATCATCGCAATTACAAAAAATTACCTTTCCTCTGAAGTGCTTCCTGTAATAACGCATTTCCTTTTCAATATCTGACAGCTGAGTATAAAATTCATCTTTTTTTGATTTAATGGCAGCATGTAACTGCTTGTTATCATTACCTTTTTTTGCCATTACTTCTCAGCTCCTTCCACATCTTGTTTATTTTGATACTCAGCCAACCACTGGCGAATCAAAGCTGATACTGAAATATCCTTTTCCAGAGCAGCCATTTTTAATGCTTTTCTTTCTTCCTTGGTTACTGAAATCGTTATATTAACAGTTGTCTTCTCTGTCATGACCGCATTCCCTTTCGTATGATTGGTTGATGTGAATGTGTGAATAAGTGTATCACAATTTCACCTGTTCTTCAATCTTTTGTGACATTGACAAACCGCCTCCTCGTGAAAGATAGGCGGTTTTCGGATAAGCACTTTTTTTGTGTGCACATTATACACGAACCAAATTATTTATCAGCAATCGAAAATGTATAATCTTCACAATCAACCAATTTCCAATATGTGGAAGTAAGAAGAGCACGAACGCAGCAATCATCATCTTCAAGCATTCTCCACCAGATGCCAGGCCGAACAGAAGACTGGCAATTCCGGTCAGCGCAAAGATGATGGACAGGATCCCCATAATCAAGCCGAAAATATTTTTCAAGAAGATACAGATCCATAGCGTCATCGTTAAAACAAGTATGACCGGAAGCAATATTAACTTTACAAGTAAACGGATCATCCTCATGGCAGCCTCCTTAACAAGTAACCATATCACTGCTTATACTCTTTGCGGCAGTATGTTCCAAACGATGCTTCGCCTGGTTCTTTCTTTTCGTATTATACCTGGCGGAAGCCTCTCGCTGCTTCACTCTGAGAATTGCCAGCTCCGCAGCAGCCTCCGGATCTGTACTGGATCTCTCAATCAGTTCTTCCCGCCTGGCCTTACGTTTGGCTACTTGCGCCTTAGTCCGCTCGGCCTGCTTGCGCTGGATCTCTGCAGCATATTCCGGATCCTTTGCCATTCGTTCCTCGCGCCGTAGTTTATTCATACGGTTCTTCTCTGCCTGCTTTTCTCTGCGCTCTTTCAGCGTCTCTGCAGCCAGCGGATCCGTCTTGGCCAATTCCTCCAGTTCAAGGATCGGAATCTTATTCCTGTGATAGCGCTCATTGTTCTGCCTGTTCCGTTCCAATCGTCGGGCCTCTTTTCTTGCCTGATATTCCGGATCTGCCTCCCGCTTTGCTTTTCGCTCTGCCTGTTTCTTTCTGCGCTGTTCATAATACGCTTCCAGTTCCGCAGCGGCCTCCGGATCTGTCTCCGCCCTTTCTTTGAGATCGGCTAATCGGTTCTTTACTTTCTGATATGCACGCCTTTGCTTCTCTTCCAACCGCCTGGCATAAGCCGCATCGATCATAGCGATCCGTTCTTCCTCTGTCATGGCAACCATGGGTGGAAGATAGTTCCCGATGAAATTGAAATATACATCGATCTGTTGGCTTCGATACCGTCCTCTACCACCTTTCGGTGCATGAACAACAACTTTTTCTATGAACTCATAAAGCATCTTATCCGTCAGTTCAGTGATGTTCTGATATTTCCTTACAAGAGAAATGAAGCGATTGATGTCAGCCTTCTTAGGAGTCTCGGCCTCTTCCGAGGCTTTCAGTTCAACGATACGCTGCTCAAGCTGCAGCTGTTCCTCATCATATTGAGAAATCAATCTCTGGACCTGCCTCTCTGGCATGATGCCTTTAATCTGGTTCTCATACAGGCTCTGGATCAGGTTATCCAGCTCCGTCAATCTCTTTTTTGCATTGGCAATCTCTTTTCGGTCATCAGAGGATGCCTGCTGTTGTTTCATCTGCCATTGTTCCATCAGCTGATCAATAAATGCGTTCTCATCCTCCAGAACAAAACCAGCTGCCGCCTGCACAGCCTTCAGGATCACCGCTTCCAAGTCAGATGCTTTTACATAATGGCTGAAGCAGGCATGCAAAGCATTACGGTAATTGCCGCACTGATAGGTGCTGTCGGAATCCCTGACGGTTCCAGCTACAACACGGTCATGCGGCGGCGCGGAATATCCCATCCTTGCTCCGCAGTCAGCACAAAAGATTAAACCGGACAGCCTGTGCGAATAGGTTCCATCCGCAACTCGTTTCGGGCTGCGTTTCCTCAATCTGTTCGCCATTTCCCAGGTTTCCAGATCGATAATCGGTTCATGTGTATCCGGAAAAAACAAACGATCTCCTTCGGCGGTTTTCCTGCGCTTCTTACTCTTGAAGTTCTCGCTGAAGGTCTTTCCCAGAACCGTGTGTCCTAGGTATTCCTGTCGCTCAATAATAGAGATCACGGTATTGTTGGACCAGTGATAGGGATCATGATAATTATGATGTCTTGAAACCTGACCCTCTGCCTGTTCCAGATAAGCGGATGGAATCAGGATTTTTTCCTCTGTCAGTTTTTCCGCGATGGTAGTCACGGAATTTCCTTCGGCAGCCATGTGATAGATTCTTCGCACCATAGCAGCTGCCTCTTCATCTATATACAGCGTCTGCTTGTCTCCAGGCTTCTTTTTATAGCCATAGGGAATCGCGCCGCTGCAGCGAAGACCGTTCTCCATACGATTTCGGAAAACAGCCTTGATTTTCTTTGAAGTATCCTTCGCATACCATTCATTCATGATATTCAGGAAAGGTGTGAACTCGTTTTCGGTAGGATTGTCACTGTCAATGCCATTGTTCACAGCAATAAAGCGGACTCCTTTTTCTGGAAAGAGCATTTCGGTATAGAAACCAACCTGCAGATAGTTTCTGCCGATTCGGGACATATCTTTGATCGCCAGGACTGCTACGTTCCCGGCCTTGATTTCTTCCAGAAGAGCATTAAAACCCGGACGGTTGAAGTTTGTTCCGGTGTAGCCATCGTCGGTAAAGTGACGAATATTCCTGAAACCTTTGGACCGGGCGAAGTCTTCCAGATATTTCTTCTGATTGATGATGCTGTTGGATTCGCCCTGATTTTCATCATCACGGGAAAGCCTTTCGTAGAGCGCAGTGATTTTTTCTCTTGCCATACCAGCGTCTACCTCCTTCCCATTGAGTAAATTTTTGATATTCCGCGTAATTTTATGGCTTGATTGTATGAATTTTATGCAGTTTCTGGCCTTTCGACTTTAGTATTGCACAGACCGCTATTTTCGGGTCCGTCACCACGTAGGAGACCTTCTCAGGCATCTGCATCAGGTTCGGTTTTACATAGTACCGGGTCTTACCGGAACCGGACCCACCGATGACGATCACGTTTTTGTTCCTGGCGTATTTCCAGTTCTTTGGTCGGCTGTTCATGGTCAGGAATTCCGTCTGCGTCAGGATCACGTTGTTCTCGAAGACGGGATCCACAAAAGGGGCGATGTCTTTTTCATTCCCCCACCGGGCGGATCCGTATTCCTCTCCCTGCCGGTATTTCTTCGCATTCTTCCTGCGGTACCAGACCACAGCCTTGAAAGCAGCTGCGCCGATGATCCCCACCATCAGGTCCCACCAGTGGAAACTGGGCACCATGGTCTTAAATGCCAGCCCGAAGTACAGGAACATGTTCATCAGTTTCTTCACCATGGAGCTGCCCGTGCAGTGCCGGTACAGCCATGCTTCTTTTTCAACCAGATAAAAAACGATGATGTAGGGGATATTGGAAACCAGCACCTTCCTCACATTCACCGTCTGCAGCTTTTCCTTCACGGCACCGCCCACCTTTTTCAGGATGCCGGAGGCAGTATTCTTTTTGTCCTTCCTGCCGGAAGCCTTCTTACGCGAGGGACCGGCCCGTTTTCTTTTCATTTCCTTCATCGCTCCTGTCCCCTGTCTTTCTGTTTCGTCTTTTCCCGCTCCCTGTGTTTCGCGGAGCGTTCAATCGCCTTCTGCAGCCGCTTCCGGATCGATACCTTTCGGCTCTTCTTCAGCGTCGAGCCGGTGTATTCCTTAAAGGCCGCCGTCATCACGTCCACGTCCTTTGCCCGGAAAAACACCAGGTATTTCGGCGGGTCCACCGCCTTGTCCTTCTTCAGGCTGTAGTCGATGCTGTATTTCCGGGCGACCTTTTCAAAGGATTTGATATTCTTATCCGTGATCTCGATATTGGAAAGCTGGCTGCCTTCCCGCATCATTGATTTCAGGCTCTTTTTCCCGGGCTTGAAATCCTCGATTTCTTTCCTTGCCTTCTCCGCAGCCGCCCGCCTGGCTCTCTTTTCTTCCCGCTTTTCACTCTTCGAAATCCGGTTCTTTTCCTCCATGTTCCGGAGCCATTTCGCAAGAGCGGCCTTCAGGATATTGCCGGAAATCTTTCCGCCGGTAATCGCAAGTGCCATTGTCTTCTCATCCACTTCTTCCTGCATCCGTTCTCACCTCGCTTTCGCTTCATCGCTGTATGTGACAGCTCCCGGAATAGAATATGAATCCCAACCTGCACCGCTATCAGGACGTCGCCGCAGCATTGCGTCCCATGTTCATAAGCTGCTGTTCCACGACAGGGATGTATCCCTTTTCCTTCAGGAACAGGTACAGGAACCGGCGTCCCTTCTGCGTCCACTCGGTCTGGTACTTAACCATCAGGCTCCCGTCCGACTGCTGGACTTCAAAAGCCTTGCTGGCGGTATACCCCAGGCCCTGGTACGGCGCGTAAAGCACCCACTGTTCCCGAACTTTGTACTGAATTCCCAGATCCGCCAGCAGGTGGTTGAAACGGACAGCACTCATCCCGTAATCCTTGGCGATCTGCGTGGTCAGCACCAGATTTTTGGAATGCAGGATGTTGTCCAGGTAATCCGCCTTCGGCTTCACTTCCTGCAGCAGCCGCTCCTGCCGTCTCGCTTCCGTCGTCAGCATGAAGCACCGTGTCTGCAGTTCCTTAATCTGGTTATTGGCGATCTGCAGCGCCCTGGCCATCACCTTCTCCGGCGTATTCCATGCCTTTTCCAGTTCCAGGAAATACTGCCGGTACATCATTCCCTTCCTCGTCCTCTGGATCATGCAGATATGCTTGGCCATGTCCACGCTGATCCGGTAATCCACCTCCATCTGGCCGGTCCGGGAGCCGTCACATTTCTGATACACCTTTTCATAGTCGGTGCCCTCGAAGAACCCATATTCGCACATCCTCGGGAACCACTGCCGAAAGATCGTCCCGATCTCCAGCGCTTCATGCAGGTCCCTTGCCGAGACCATCGGATGGTCGCCGGTAAAGTCCACATGGACCCGGTTCTCCATCATTTCCGTTGTCATCGTCTGTCACTCCCTTCTCAATTATGTCGGGGCTACTTCCATTTCCATCTTCTTTCCTGTACTGACAGGCAGTTCCGACCCTGCCGGAAGTTTCCAGCCACGGGTCTTCGAGAATATTTCCCTCTGGATCTTCGCGATACAGTATCCGATACATGGGCCGTTCTTTCCGTATGCACAGGTCTTGCAGTTCAGGATCGGTACTCCATTTTCATCGAATTCCTGCTTCGGCTGCTCCGGAAGGTGGATCAGATACCAACAGTTCTTCAGCTGGCAGCCGCGGATCCGCCCGGCCCAGTAATAGCAGTACCGGCAGTCCCAGGGTTTATCGTCTTCATAGTGCCTCCCCGGCAGCCGTGCCTGCGGAAGGCAGATTCTTTTATCCGGTTTCATCATGGTTTTTGTCATTTCCATAATCCTGCTCCTTTCTCCAATGTTCCAGGTTATCCATCTGCTCATCCATTCGGGCTGAGATGATCAGGCAGGCATAAAGCATTAAGACCAGCATAACTGCCGCGATCACAGCACAAACGATTAATACAATCACTGTCATCCACTCCCTTCATTCCGCTCTTCCACCGGCGGGATACGGTGCCAGTAATCGTCCTCCGGATGCTTTTTCCCGTACCAGACCACACATCGCACCAGCATCGCCACCATACACATCACGATCCCTGTCAGGATCCCCACTGCATAAGCTCCCATACTTTCAACCTCGCTTTCTTTTTATTTCAGTGCCCTTAGCAGCACATGAATACGGCGAAACCATACCGGAACATTGCCTCTGTCATATACTGGGGTCTCCGAATACAGCTTCGCCGCATGAAATCTGCTGTTAAGTTTTGGTGTATTTCTGCCTGCCTTCCCGAGCCCGTTCCTGTCCCGTTTTTTCCGCAACGTTTCCTCGGCGGCGGCACGCAGGAATGCATACTCACCGCCGGTATCATCCCGGGCGGCAGGGTATTCAGTTGTCAAGGTTCAGCGGAGGAAATATGTCTCTTCCTTCCACTAACCCCAAACAACCGGCACCCCAGGAAAGCTCCCGGGAGAAACTTTTTGATCTTTTTTGAAGAATAAGCGGAAATGCAAACAAAAAAAGCCCGGCATGCACGAAAGCATTTCTGCTTCATACACACCGGGCTGTACCCGTAATCACCTATTTCATATTTTGCTTCAGCGATATCTATAATACCTGCTTCCTGATTATTTCACCGCATAGCAAACCTCTGTGACAAACTCATCCGGATTCTGCGTCTCATGAGGACTTACATGATAGATATTGAACATGGGACCGGTACACTCATATCCATTTGCGTTAACCCAAGAAATTACAGCCCCATATACATCCGGCATCTGGTCATATCCGCCCTTGACCATACAGCTTGCGACTTTTACCGCCGGAAGTGTTTTGAACTTCACGTGTTCTGTATCCGGATATTCTCCCTTAACGGTCTTCGAGGCGATCAGTTCCACATCTTTTTCCCTGTATTCATCGTCCAGATACTCCGCCGCTACAAGACAGGGCTCCGCAGGAACCACATTCAGGGGAGCGGTTTCCTCGTTCAGGATCTGCCACACCAGGCCTTCATCTTCATAGTGCGGGATCGTCATATGGACAGTTGCCGCATAACGTTCGGGGATCGTTTTGATTGACACGTTGTAACTCATGTTCTGTTCCTTTCTCAGCCTCTCTCGGGCTGTATCCAGGAGCCGCATCTGATATTCCGCCGTTTCCGAGATCTTTTTCAGTTCAAGCTGCCGCTTCACAAGATAGTTGTCCAGCTTCTCTCTGTTTTCATAAACCTCAAGGATCTTCACGATATCCGCCAGCGTAAAGCCCATATCCTTCAGCGCCGTAATCCGTCCGATCACCGGCAGCTGCTCCGGGTTGTAATAGCGGTATCCTGTAAAGTCGTCGATCAGGGCCGGTTTCAGCAGGCCGATATCATCGTAATGGCGAAGCATTCGGATGCTGACTCTGGAGAGTTTTGAAAATTCACCGATTCTCAGCATTTAATTTTCCTCCCATGGGTTTTTTGAGCTCATCATTACCGTAATGCCTGCCATAATGGTAGAGTCAAGCCCTGATCTTCACTTTTTTGTTTTATCCTTTCAGGCTGCCAGGTACATGAATATCTATGATCATCTGACGATTGCTCTGATAGCATCCAGATATTCATCGGTATGAGAATACAT
>JBGUOI010000006.1:0-9278 GCA_045118075.1 Porcincola sp.
GCGCCCAGACGCTGGTCATTGCCCGGATCTGCTGCCGATTCGCGCAGCAGGTCGGCATGTTCATCCACCGCCTTTAAAATACAGGCAAGAATCAGCAGGAACTGCGTATTCTCGTGAGGTCTCTTGCCCGGATCGAGCATATTGATGCCGTCATCCGTGATCAGAGACCAGTTATTATGCTTGCCGGAGCCGTTCACGCCGGCAAAGGGCTTTTCGTGGAGCAGGCACTTTAAGCCGTGTTCATTTGCCACCCGGCGGAGCGTCTGCATAACGATCTGGTTGTGATCGGCCGCCACATTCACTTTTTCATAGATCGGAGCCAGCTCATGCTGCGCCGGCGCGACCTCATTGTGCTGCGTCTTGGCTGCCACGCCAAGCTTCCAGAGCTCATCATTGACCTGGCGCATATAGGCGGCCACCCTCTGACGGATGGTGCCGAAGTAGTGATCGTCCATCTCCTGCCCTTTGGGCGGCATCGCTCCAAACAACGTCCTGCCGGTATAGATCAGGTCCTTGCGCTGCCTGAAAGTCTCGGCATTCACAAGAAAATACTCCTGCTCGGCTCCCACACTGGGGGTCACCTTGGAGGACGTCGTGTTTCCGAAAAGCCGAAGCAGGCGCAGAGCCTGGATTCCGATCGCCTCCATGGAGCGAAGAAGCGGCGTCTTCTGGTCAAGCGCCTCACCGGTGTATGAGCAGAAGGCTGTCGGGATACACAGGATGGCACCGGCTGCGTCTTTGCGCACAAAAGCCGGAGATGTCGGATCCCACGCTGTATAACCCCTGGCTTCAAAGGTTGCCCTTAAGCCGCCGGAGGGAAAAGATGAAGCATCGGGTTCTCCCTTGATCAATTCCTTTCCGGAGAAATCCATGAGAACAGTTCCGTCCTCCCTCGGGGCAGTGATAAACGAATCGTGTTTCTCCGCGGTGACGCCTGTCAGCGGCTGGAACCAGTGAGTGTAATGAGTCGCCCCTTTCTCGATCGCCCACTCCTTCATGGCTTCCGCCACGACCTCGGCGACCATCGGGTCAAGCTCCTTGCCCTCATCGATCGTCTTATGGAGCTGCTTGTAGATCTTTCCGGGAAGCCTCTCCTGCATTACCCTGTCACTGAACACGTTTTCCCCGAAGATACGGGAGATATTATAATTCTCGCTCATTTAGTTCCTTTCTGTATTATGTCATTCACACCTGTCACCACAGCCTGGTCAGCAGCCAGATCAGGAGGGCAAAAGCACCCAGATAGATCACGCCGATGACCAGCGACGCCGAAAGCATCCCCCAGATCGCGGCAAACCGCTCACTTGGGGTCAGGTGCGTCTCCGGACCCGTTCTTTCTTCCTCTTCTGCCGCGGGATCCTTGTATTTCTCATCCATAACCTGCCTCCTCAGAAAAGATGGCAGACCACAAAGTGACCCGGCTCGACTTCCTTCTGCACCGGCACTTCCTCCTTACACCTGGCCGTGCAGTAGCGGCAGCGTGTATGGAATTTGCAGCCCGAAGGCGGATTGGCCGGGGAAGGAATCGATCCTTCCAGCACGATCCTGTCCTTGGACGCGGTCGGGTCCGGAACCGGGATCGCTGAGAAGAGGGCCTGTGTGTACGGATGAAGCGGTCTGGAAAAGATATCTTTTTTATCACCGTACTCCACCAGATTGCCAAGGTACATCACACCCACCGAATCCGAGATGTGTTCTACCACTGACAGATCATGGGAAATGAACAGGTAGCTCAGCCCTCTCTGCTCCTGCAGCTGGCCAAGAAGGTTGATGATCTGCGCCTGGATGGAAACATCCAGGGCGGAAACGGGCTCATCGCATACCACAAAGTCCGGGTTCAGCGCAAGCGCCCTGGCAATGCAGATACGCTGTCTTTGTCCGCCGGAAAACTCGTGAGGATAACGGGTCTTATGGAACGGCTGCAGTCCGCATTCGTCCATGACCTTATCCACATAATCATCATATTCGGCCTTCGTGACCAGGCCGTGTTCTCTCACCGCTTCACCGATGATCTCACCGACGGGGAGCCTTGGGGAGAGCGATGAAAACGGATCCTGGAAGATGATCTGCATCTTCGTGCGCATCCGGCGCATCTCCTTCGGAGAAAGGTCATAGACCTCCTTCCCCTCATAGAGCACCTGTCCGCCGGTCTTTTCACCCGTCAGGCGAAGAATGGTCCTGCCGGTCGTGGTTTTTCCGCATCCGGATTCGCCTACCAGGCCCATGGTAGTTCCCCTCTTGAGGTTGAATGTCACACCGTCTACAGCCTTTACCTGGCCGATCACGCGATTAAGCATGCCGCCCTTGATGGGGAAATACTTCTTCAGGTCTTTTACTTCAAGGATAAAATCTGACTTGTTCTCCGCCATTACTCGTCACCTCCCCTGCTGCCTGCACGGGCCGCTTCCGAGGCCTGGTCAAGCACATTCGCAAGAATCTCCGGGACATCGCCGGCCGCAGCCACTTCATCGGCATGGGCCGGGTCATAGCGGTAACAACTGACCATGTGTGTGGGGGAGAGACTGATCTGGCACGGATAATCGCCGTCGCAGCATTTCAGTCTCATCTCGCAGCGGTCCCTGAAATAACAGTAATTGGGCATATCCACCGGGTTGGGGACTTTGCCCGGGATGGAGTACAGTTCGTCGCATTCTCTCCCGATCACGGGTTTGGATGCCATCAGTCCGATGGTATAGGGGTGTGCCGGATGGAAGAAGATCTCCTCGGCCGTGCCCTTTTCCACGATCCTGCCGGCGTACATGACAACGATCTCATCCGCCATCTGGGCGATCACGCCAAGATCATGCGTGATCAGGATGATCGAGGAATTGATCCTGTCCTTTAAGTCCCTCAGAAGATCCAGGATCTGGGCCTGGATGGTAACGTCGAGCGCTGTCGTAGGCTCATCGGCGATAATAACGAGCGGATTACAGGCAAGCGCCATGGCGATCATGACTCTCTGGCGCATACCGCCGGACAATTCATGAGGGAACATCCGGTAAACGCCTTCACTGTTGGCGATTCCGACCATCTCCAGCATGGAGATCGTCTTCTGCCGGATCTGCTCTTTGTTCAGCCCCTCTCCCTCATGCAGACGGATCACTTCGTCCACCTGCGCACCTATCCGGAATACGGGATTAAGTGAGGTCATCGGTTCCTGGAAGATCATGGAGATCTTGCTTCCCCTGATCTCCTGCATTTTTTCCCGGGTGATCTTCGCGATATCATATGCCTTGTCACCGAGATTAAGCCTGATCGAACCGGAGACGATCTGTCCCTGCGGGCGCTGCAAAAGCTGCATAAGGCTTAAGCTCGTCACGGATTTTCCGCATCCGGATTCTCCGACGACCCCGACAGTCTTGCCGATCGGAACATCAAAAGTAACGCCGTCGACGCTCCTGACCGTACCGGCATCCGTAAAGAAGCAGGTATGCAGGTCGTCAAATTCCACCGCATTTCGCGGATCGCGCATCGTCGTCAGATATTCGTTTTCCGGGACATTTTTGCGCTTCCATTTCTTTTCCATCTCACCGGTGATCTTCCGGTTCTTTCTTGAGATCTCCCGGATCTCTTTTGCGGTGAGATATCCATCAGCTCTTTTATTTTTTGCCATATCTCCTCCTCACCGCTTCATCTTGGGATCAAACGCATCCCGAAGGCCGTCGCCTACCAGGTTGAAGGCCAGGACCGTCAGCAGCAGGCACACGCCTGCAGGGATCCAGATGAACCAATAGTTCGTAAGAACATAAGTATCATTGACATCATTGATAATGTTGCCCCAGGAGGCAAACGGGAACTTGACGCCCAGTCCCAGGAACGACAGCGTCGCTTCGGTCAGGATCGTCGAACCGAGGCTCATGGTCATCGTGACGATCAGCTGCGGAATGACGTTCGGGATCAGGTGCCGGAAAATACGCCTCGAAGCCCGGATACCGGTCGCCTCCGCCGCGGTCATGAATTCCTGTTCGCGAAGCGAGAGGATCTGGCCCCTGACCAGCCTGGCAACGCTCGGCCACCCGAGGAAGCCCAGGATCAGCATCAGGTAAAGCATTCTGATCTGCGGATCCACGCGCATGGCGTCCATCGCGGCGCCGAGGATAATAATGATCGGAAGGGAAGGAATGCAGTAGAACACATCCACCGTCCTCATGATCACCTGGTCCACCCAGCCGCCGGCGAAACCGGAAAGGCCGCCGAGTGCCACGCCGAGCAGCGTCTCGATGATCACGACGATAAATCCGATATAAAGCGATACCCTGCCGCCGTACATCAGCCTTGTGAGCATGTCCATTCCGTTGCGGTCGGTGCCCAGCCAGTGTGCCTTTGACGGGGATGAGTAGGTATCAAACTTTTTGGTAGCCACCGCCTGCATGATCTTATAGGCGGAGTTGCCTGCATCGTAAGTCAGCGTATAGGTGCTCTCTTCACCGTTTTCATCGGTATACACAAACTCGCTGACACCCTCACTGATCGCCTGCAGCAGCTGTTCTTTAAAGCCCTGTGAAAGTTCTACGTCCTTCATGATCGGCTGGACGATATAGCGGCTTGAATAGGCAGCCGGCTCACCGTCCAGAGTGACGATCCCGCTTTCATCGACCGTATACTCTTTTCCGTCAAGGGTAAATGAGCTTTCCCCCGATGCCAGGGCTTTGGAAGTTTCAAACTGCAGTTCGAAAGAGGCTTCCTCGTCACCCGCCGACGTAACGATATCATAGGATGCGTAAGCCACCAGTTCCTTGCCGCCCTTCTTCTCTTCATAGATGGCGTAAAAATCTTCTCCGGACGGCTCCACGAAGTATGTCGATTTCTTTACTTCAAACTTCGGTTTCTTCGTTTTTCTCGCAATGACGAATTTTGCCTGCGCTACCTTCGGAAAGCTTCCCTTGGAGGCTTCCACGTAACGAAGCTCCGTATTTTCCTTTGCGCCGGCATACTGTTTGTTCTGGTATTCATACCGGTAGAAAAGCTGGTCCTCCTTGTAGGGAGTGATCATTCCTCCGATAAAAGAGAAAATAAACATAAAGACCAGGATGACCAGACCGGTCACCGCAACGCGGTTTCTTAAAAACCTCCTGATTACAAGTGCGCCCGGAGAAAGGGTTTTGACTCTTCGGTCATCATTCAGGGAATACTGCTGTTCATTCTTTTCGTTGTTTTCGCTGCTCATTCCCTCACCTCCTACTCAATGCGCACCCTGGGATCCACAACGGCATAGAGGATATCTGATATCAGATTTCCAAGGAGCGTCAGAATCGCCAGGAAAACGAGATAAAACATGGAGAACGGGATATCACCCGCCACCATCGACTGAAAGGAAGTGTATCCGATTCCCGGGATGGAATAGAGCGTCTCCGTGATCAGGGCGCCGGCAAACAGTCCGGGAAGCGATCCGCCCAGCATGGTGACCAAGGGGATCAGTGTATTGCGGAAAGCATGATAATAGATGACCTTATGCTCGGACACGCCTTTAGCGCGGGCGGTACGGATATAATCCGCGTTCAGGACTTCCAGCATGTTCGTCCTGGTATAGCGCATCAGGTAACCGATATTGATCACCACCAGCGTGATGATGGGGAGCACAAGATGCATCGCCTTATCCCCGATCCGGGCCGCAGCGGAAAGCTGTTCATAATTCCTTCCGATCAGGCCGCCAAGGTCAAACCAGCCAAGCTTCACGGAGAATACCAGTTTCATCAAAGAAGCAAAAAAGAAAGTCGGCAGCGAGAAGCAGGCAAGCGCTACCACGGTGATCGTATAATCCGTTTTGGAATACTGCTTCGTAGCGGCAATAATGCCGAGGGGAATTGCGATCAGGATCTCAAGTAGAAAAGCGATTCCGCCCATCACAAAAGAGATCCACACAGATTCCTTGAATTTCTGGACTACCGGTACAGTCCATTTCCAGCTGTCACCGAAATCCCCGTGCAACGCCTTTCCGCACCAGGCAATAAACCCGGCAAAGATTCCTTTATCCATACCATAGGTAGCGGAAAGCTGTTCCATCCACTCGTCAAAGCTTTTGGAACCTGGCGTCATGGATTTCTGTCTTGCCACCTGCTCCAGGTAGGAAGTGGGAAGACAGCGCATGAGCACATAAACCAGGAAAGAGACTAAAATCAGGATAAACACGGAGATGATCAGTCTCTTGATGATGAATTTTCTCATGGAACACCTCACAGATACAACGGGCAGCCCGGCGTGGGGCCCCTATACTGTTAAAGGCCCCTGCAGTCCAGGCTGCAGGGGCTCGCAGATCAAAACGTATCTTTATTTCAGATATCAGTTCATTTCTACGTTGTAAACCTCCTGATACCAGTTATAGAAAGTGGTGATATCCGGAGTCATGGTATCCATGTTCACCCTCTCGGTACTGAATACGATCGCATTCTGTCTCTGGTAGGTCGGGATCTCGCAGGCCCAGTCGATGATGGTGTCAAGGCAGGCCTTGTACATGATCTTGCGGTATTCCTGATCAGTGGAGGTACGGGCATCCAGGATCATCTCATCCAGTTCCTCATCCTCGATCTGGTACATGTAATTGGATCCGCCCGGCTCAACGCCGCCGTTGGCAGTATCCGAATAGTAGACCTGATACATATCGGGATCTACGGTAGCGCCCCAGGCTGCGCACCACATCTCAGCCTGATTGGCTTCAAGTTTGGTCCACAGGTCAGCGGAATTGGACAGGTCGGTGACGATCAGGTTGATGCCGATCTGGGCAAACGCGTTCTTCGCCTCGGTCAGGATCATGAATGCAGGATGATCGCCGCTGCCGTCTGCCGGGATCAGTACTTCATATTCAAGGGAAGCGCCTTCGGGTGCTTCGGTAACTTTTCCGTCTTCAACGGTATAACCGGCAGCTTCAAGGAAGCCAAGAGCAGCCTCAAGCGCGGCTGCATACTTATCATCGGCCGTCATGTCGGAAGTATAGATTTCGTTTCCTTCCACATCTGTGGAGAATGCGATCTCGTAATCCTCATCGGTCGGCTGC
This sequence comes from Porcincola sp., assembly GCA_045118075.1. Classification (GTDB taxonomy): domain Bacteria; phylum Bacillota; class Clostridia; order Lachnospirales; family Lachnospiraceae; genus Merdiplasma. The sequence continues at coordinate 6,992 of JBGUOI010000006.1, forward strand.
GGAGCTGCCCAGGAGGTGTTGGAGATCGGATAGTTGATCACGGATGCGCGCTCACCGTAGTAAGAGTCAATGGCCACATCACGATATACGGAGAATACCGTAGCAAAGGCACGGCGCAGGTTCTTGGATTCCTCGGAACCCGGTTCCTCGCCTACGCAGACATTGTGGCTGTTGATGCCGATGTAGCCGTAGCCGAGGTTGTCAACGGTACTGGTGGTGATCACGTCGCCGGAAAGTTCGCCGCCGTTGGCCTGCTCAACTGCCGCAACCGTGTCGGCGCTGAAGGAAGGATCGGTGATATCGATGGTTCCGGTTACAACGCCGTTAAGTTTATCGGTGTCCTGAACCTCACGGAAATTCATATATTTGGTCTTCGGAGTTCCCTGATAGTAGTTTTCATTGGCTTCGAAATTGACAACACCGTTTTCAAACTTGATGAATTTGTACGGGCCGGCGCCTAAAGGCTGCGTCGTCTTTTCACGGATGATGGAAAGATCACCTTTCGGGAAGCCGTAGGACTCATTCTCGTAGTCATACAGGGAAACATCGCCGTAGTAATGAAGCGGGGCGATGGGGAAGGTCAGCTGATAGATCATGGTTGCATCCACCTGAGTAGCCACTACGCGCATGCTGTAGTCGTCGATTCTCTGGATGCCGCTGATGGAGGGTGCGGAATCACCGATCTCAACACCTTTTAAGAACTCTTCGTAATCGGGCATAAGATCGGTAAGTGTTGATCCGGCGGATTCTGTTCCGACAAGAGATACGATGTCACCCTCATAGGCTTCATACATCGCATCCCAGAAATCGGAGATCTCGGCATCCTCTGCCAGCTCAAAGCCCCAGTTTGCGGCGCAGGCAGCAACGGAATCATCTTCCGCGTTGTAGCCGGCCTGCTTGCAGAAGTCAACGATCTCCTGCGGAATCGCCTGGGTAAGCGCATTATACTGTTCGAAGAAAGCATCCTGCTGCTCCTTTGTCCAGAGCGTGAAATCATCGTTTTCCGGTCCGGCTTCCAGGATCAGGTTAAAAAGCGTCTCTACGCCGCTGCGGTACTCTTCAAGTCCTTCGATCGGCTGGGAGAAAAGAGTGGTGGATCCGTCATAAGTCGGGTCGCAGTATACATACATGTTAAAGATCACGTCATCGATCGTGATGGGCTCTCCGTCCGAGAAAACCAGGTCATCACGAAGCTTGAAATCATAATAGACCGTGCCGTCCTCGTTCTCGGTGACGGTGCAGTCCGCCGGGCCGTAATAGGTATAATCGGTCCCGTTGTAATTGATGGTCTCGCCTTCGATTCCGTTATAGATAATGGCTCCCATTCTGTCACTGGAAAGCAGCGGCAACTGTGTCATGTACCAGACATCCTGGTCATAGGCAGTCTCTGAGAAAAACGGGCTGAACTTGCTGCTGAAGGGTGAATAACCGACTACAAGCGGCACCTCGCCGTTTGTCAGTTCGCGCTCGGTAGACACTTCCGCTTCTTCGGTAAGTTCCGTCTCACCCGGGATCTCCGTTTCAGCCGGTCCTTCGGCAGCGTTCATCACGCTTGCTCCCATGGAAGCTGTCATCACAGCTGTCATCAGAAATGCCAGCCATTTCCTGTTCTTAATCATGATGTATCCTCCTTTACATTTATTTCAGTTATAAACCGAAAAAAAATCATGATCGATCAACCTTTACTATTATAATGTTTGTTCCGTGGACATGTCAAACATCCAGACGGATAATTCCGTTTTTTATCCCTGCCGGAAACGGTTTTTTTGTCCGCCGTTCTATGATAAAATAACAGCAGATCCTAAATAACCGATCAAGCATACAAAAAGAAGGAGAAACGACCTATGTTTATCACCGAAGATATCCGCTATGCCGGTGTCAACGACCATAAGATCGACCTGTTCGAGGGACAGTACAAAGTACCCTCCGGCATGGCCTACAATTCCTATGTGATCATGGATGAAAAGATCGCCGTCTTTGATACGGTCGATATCCGGTTCACTCACGAATGGCTGGACAACCTTGCAAAGATTCTGGACGGGAAAAAGCCCGACTACCTGATCATCCAGCATATGGAGCCGGACCATTCCGCCAACATTGCCAACTTTATGAAGATCTACCCGGACACCACCATCGTTGCCAATAAAAAGACTTTTGCGATGATGGACCAGTTCTTCAACCTGGACGAAAGCGTTAAGCGCCTGGAAGTAGGAAACAAAGACAGCCTTACGCTCGGCTTCCACGTCCTGACCTTCGTGTTTGCCCCGATGGTCCACTGGCCCGAAGT
>JBGUOI010000007.1:0-3460 GCA_045118075.1 Porcincola sp.
ATTATCAAGTCAGGAGGATAATACGATGGCAAGCACGTTAGTTCAATTCAGGACAGAAGATACAGAAAAACTCCGTGCCGTTCAGATCCTTGATCGTCTCGGGCTCTCTCTTCCCGCATATCTGAGGATGTGTATTTCAAGGCTGAACCAGGAAAACGGTATTCCTTTCAGTATGAAAATAGAGGAAGAAACCAATCCCGGTATCCGCGCTCTTCAAAGGGCCAGTCGGATCGCAGAGGAATATGGCATCTCAGACATGACTCTCGAGGAGATCAACGCCGAAATCGCAGAAGCAAGGAAGTAAACGCCTATGAAGTATTATGTGGTTATCGACACGAATGTCCTCGTCTCAGCAGTTCTGAAGTCACACTCTGTTCCGGGGAGCATCGTTGAACTTGCCTTTGACGGGCCAATCATACCCATTCTAAATGAGGCGATAGAAAAGGAATATCGGGAAGTACTTTCCCGTCCAAAGTTTCATCTTCCTGAAGATCTCATAGAAGGCATTATGAGCACTTTTCATAAACGTGCCATTTATGTCGATGCCGAGCATCTTGACGTTGAACTGCCGGATCCCAAAGATCTCGTATTCTATGAAGTGGTTATGGAAGAACGAAAAGAGGAAGAGGCTTATCTTGTGACCGGAAATATCAGGCATTTCCCAAACAGACCCTTTATCGTGACCCCTCGGGAGATGCTGGACATTATCCTAAGGGATCAGGATTTCCGAGATGAGTAATCCCTGACCAGAAAAGAGGCCGCCATGTCCGACACTTATCTCCCCGGCGATACCCGACAGCGTATCCAGGACCTTATCAAAAACAGGAAGATCACCCAGGCCGAACTTGCCGAAAAGGTCGGCCTTTCAAACAGCGCCCTCAGCCGGTATCTCCAGGGGCGGACAACGAACCTGGGCGATGGTTTCATCATCCGGATCGCCAAATACTTTGATGTGTCGACGGACTTCCTTCTTGGTGAAACGGATATCCCAGATCGGAAGAATTATGATATTGAGGAGCTTAGGCTCTCGGCGGAGACAGCAAAACTCCTGTATACGGGGAAGGTCGATGCATCCGTACTGAATCAGCTGATCGAGCATCCCCGCTTTCCGCAGCTACTGCTTTTACTTGCACGGTATCGGGACGAGACCATGATTGCTGGGATCAATGCGATGAACCAGATCCTGACCTTCATACGATCTCTCACTCTGGATCAAGCAAACCTTCATCCGGAAGATGCAGATACAGCGAAAAATGCCGCACAGGATTTGAGGTTGCTTGCTACTCCTCCTGTCACAGCTGATACGAACACGATCCAGAATCTTTTCATGCAGATCGTACGAGATATAAAGAAAAATGCAGAGTCGGCGTCAGAAGCACAGCAGGCCGCGACCACCGAAGTGTTAAAGCTGCTGCGAGAGAATTTGACCAAAGATGGTGAGTCAGTTGATCTCAGCAAGCTGACCGCTGAAGATCTGACAGTAGCGGTTATGAAGACCATTTCAGAAGCTGGCATACCGGAAGAAAAGCTCACATCACTTGGCGCCAGTTTCCTGGATTTGTTGAATGCTCTAAAGGAACCGGATCATGACGAATGAGGAACTCTGCATTCTGGCGCAAAGCGGAAATGCCGATGCAGAGAATGAGCTGATTGATCATTTGCTTCCTTCCCTTAAAGCACTGGCTGCCAAATTTGAGGCGCAGTACTCTGGCCTTCAGGTTGAAGCAGACGATCTCCTTCAGGAGGGAGCCATCGGCTTGCTAAGGGCTGTTCACTCTTTCCTTCTGGATAAAGGCAACCTATTTCAAACCTACGCATCCCGGGTTTCCGAAAATGCCATGATGGATTACGTCCGGAAATGTGCATCTGCTGTTCCTTCCACAGGTCAGATGTTAAGTCTCGACATTGAACCCTATAACGATCCGGACAATGATGAGAGCAGTTTTTACGACAGGCTTTTTTCAGAGTACACAAAGACACCGGAACAGATTTATATCGAAAAAGAAACATATGAAGAAGTCCATCATGCCCTGGATATGATCTCCCCCAGGGAACGCACATATCTTCGTTACCGCTACGGCTTTGACGATGATCTTCTTCATGATAGGATAGAGACCGCGGTCCATTTTCATTTAAGTGACAGCCGCGCAAAGAGCATTGAACAAACCGCTCTCCATAGCTTCCGCGAGGAGCTCCATTGGTAATAGCAGTAATTTCATTGTCTGGTTTTTGTATACCTCTATCCTAAATCCGGCTTGGAATCGGCGCCGTGACAGGAATCACGTCACCATTCCTTTTGCGTCGTTCAAAAGTCAGCTTCCTTCACGGAAGCGACCTTTTCTCTCCACAATGCAATTACAGCAGCCTGTGCTTCAAAGGGGCACACGCTGCTGTTTCGCTGCCGGCTTTCGGATAAAGGTATAACACACTAGACTTTCCACGGAAAGTCGACTGCCAAAAGGAACGCTGTCCCCCTTTGGAATCCTCTGCCACGAAACCTACGGTTTCTTTGGATTCTTCCTGCGCTGCATCATTCGTTCTCTTTACCATTTAACTACAATACTTCGCCAAATACATATTATACTGCTGCTCATAGTCTTCCTTCGAATCTCTAATGATACGCTGGTTTTCATGCATGTTCATATTCCTGTCTGCTGTGTCAAGAACGCATCCCGAAATATTTGAACAGTGGTCTGACACGCGCTCCAGATTTGTCAGCAGATCTGACCAGATAAAGCCTGCAGCCACAGAACATTCTCTGTTCTGAAGGCGGACAAAATGGCGGGTCCGCAGCTCTTCCTTCAGTTTATCGATCACCTGTTCAAGGGATTCTGTCATCCTGGCCGAATGAAGATCGTCTTTTAAAAATGCCTGATAGGACAGATCCAGTATCTCTGTTACCGCCTTGCAGATCACGCTGTATTCATGAGCGGCATTTTCCGAAAGCGTTACATTTTTGCTTTTCATTTCTTCTGAAGATTCCAGAATGTTCACCGCATGGTCGGCAATCCGTTCATAGTCCCCGATCATTTTCATATACTCTGTCGCCCTGGCACTTTCCTCCTCACTCAGATGTCGGGATGTCAGTTTTAAAAGGTATGTACCTATGACATCTTCCAGATGATCGGTTTCATCTTCTGCTTTGCGTATATTTTCCGCCCTGTCTTCTTCATAGTGAATTACATTTTCGAGGCTGTCTTTTAAGGCCGCGACGGCTGTCTCTGCCATGAGGTCAAGCACCTGTTTGCACCTGCCCAAGGCAAGTGCCGGGCTTGCGAGTAAGCGCTCGTCAAGTTCCTTTTCCCTTTCCGGTGCTTTTGCATCAGGAAGAATCCTGCAAACCATATGTTCAAGGGCCTGACTGAACGGAAGCAGCAGTAAGGTACAAAGAATGTTAAATACCGAATGGAAAACCGCGATTCCCACCAGACTGGCAGCCTGTGCAAGAAATACCGGAGCA
>JBGUOI010000008.1:0-3760 GCA_045118075.1 Porcincola sp.
CCCGAACCTTACGCAGCCAGTGGATCTTTCCGGATGCGCCAATATCGAGCATGTTTATTTCGACGGGACTGCGATTACCGGTGTGGATCTTCCAAAAGGTGGGATCTTAAAGACACTGCATCTGCCGGGGACGCTGGCAAACCTGTCGATCATCGGGCACCCGGGGATTACGGATTTTGTGCTGCCGAGTAAGGAAAACCTTTCTACTTGCAGACTGGAAAATATCGGAAGCGGGATTGATGTGAAAACAATGCTCGGAAGCCTGCCTGCTGGTTGCCGTACTCGTGTTATCGGGTTTGCCTTTTCCGTATCCAGCGAGTCAGAACTGACTGCGTTAAAAGCGAGGCTTGATACGATGCGCGGTCTTAATGAGAATGGCGGAAATGAAGAACAGGCGCAGCTGTTGGGAACGATTCAGATCAATTCCGTAACCGGAGCAACCGTAAAGGCATTCCGGGAGAAATACCCGGACGTCACAATCAATTATAAGAACATCAGCAGCATATGCTATTTCTACAACTATGATGGGACGTCCGTTCTTCGTACAGCAACGGCTACTAACGGGGGATCTGTTACCTACAGCGGAAGTACCCCGACAAAACCAGCATCGGAATCGGAAACTTATACCTTTGTAGGATGGTCGCTTGTGATTGGTGGGCAGCGCGATCCGTCTGCGCTTTTGCACATCGTAGAAGATCGGAATGTGTACCCCGCGTTTACGGCGAGCGTCCGTACCTTTACCGTACGCTTCTATGTGGGGACAAGGTGCATTGAGACGAAGAGCAATGTCCCTTATGGTACAGCGACAGAGTATACGGGAGCAACACCAACGAATACAGCGGAATCTGATCCGACAGACTTTGAATTCACAGGATGGGATAAGGAGACTACTTCCGTCAAATCGGATCTGAATGTCTATGCACAGTTCCGGTATGTCGGTGCGACTTATAAGCATCTCATCGACGGTAATTTGAAGGGTGAGCTCTACAATGAATTGGCGACCGTAGTTGGGAACCGGGCTTGTTATGCCCTCGCCAGCGTTACCAGTATTTCTTTGCCGAACGTAGTGACCGTTGAGGAATACGCGTTTGCAAACTCAAATCCTACTGGTAGTAGCAAGGGGACATCACTTTTGTCAGTCAGCCTGCCCAATGTGAAGACCATCGGACAGTATGCTTTCTCCTATCAGATAAAGATGACATCCTTGGATGTGAGTGCAGCAGAGACTCTGAAGACCAGATGTTTCAGCCATTGTGAGGCATTGCAGAGCATCGATCTTCCCAAAGTAACGATATTGCCTGAGTATACGTTTGAGGCAGACATAAAGCTGGAATCCGTAAATATTCCGAAAGTTACTCGCATTGAAAAGTATGCTTTCTTCTACTGTAATGCGCTCACGCACATCACACTTCCAGAAACATTGCTTGTCATTGGTGATAGCGCTTTCTATCGCTGCTTCAATTTGGAGGAGATCATCATTCCGGCCAGGGTAACATCCATTGCATCCGAGGCTTTTCGGTCATGCAGCAAGATGGCAAGGGTTATTATTAAGGGTCAGCCGAGTATTAGTAACAAGGCTTTTCAGGAATGTACTGGATTAACAGATATCTATGTACCATGGTCTATGACAACGACACGCGGAGAACCGTGGGGTGCGCCTAATGCCATAGTTCATTATCTGGAAGATGGCTGGATGGAAGAATTGTTCCCTGAAGGTCAGGAAGGAGAGTAAATATGGCTGTAGTAGAAAAAACCGTGGATATCATCGGAGATGAGAGATTCACGGCAATGCTTCTGGCAAAGACAATACCGGATGACTGTCCGGTCGATCTTTATGATGAGGTCGTTCAGAGCGTTAGAAACTATGCAATGTATAAGATGGGGAAGCTGCAATCTGCCATCTTTCCTCGTGTAACGGCTGTGGGAAACTATGCGTTTTATGAATGCACCACGCTTAAGAGAGCAGAAATGCCGCTTTGCAAAACTCTGGGTGAAAGGGCGTTTCAGGGATGCAAATTGTTAGAGGAGATTGAGATGCCTCTGGTCATGTTTCTGAACAGCAGCTGTTTTGCTGGATGCACAGCACTTACAAAAGCGATCTTCTCGAGCGTTACGATTATGTATGGATCAGGGGTATTTTCCAGTTGCCCGAATCTGAAAACAGTCAATTTCCAGAAGATGACAAACATGGGCGAGGGGTGTTTTTCAGGTAATCCGACTCTGGAACAGATTGATCTCCCCTCGATCAAGGTCATTGGCAGTTCGGCATTTAATAATTGCACTGGTTTAAAGACCGTGAATATTGGCCCTGATATCTTAACGATCCCTGCAAATGCTTTTTCCGGGACTTCATCTGATCTGGTGATCAATTTGGCTGTTTCGGAAGGCGCGGTGGCGAATGCTCCATGGGGCGCGACAAATGCGACGATCAACTACGATACACCATATGCAGGGGATATCCCCATGCCGACATAAGAGGAGGTGGTGACAGATATGATTCGGAAGATGCTCTATAAGAGCGAGCGAAAGGGCGGCGGGTACACAGTCTCGCCAGTAAAGCCAGAAGGTCACTACCAGGTACGGTGGCGACTGATCGCGGAGGAAGGCAGGGCGATCACGAACGGAGAGATTACCGTCACCGTGATCGATGTGCAGCACCGAAAGGACTGTGAGGCTTGGCAGGACTGTGACCTGCCGGAAGAACTGAAAACAGAAACCATAGACGAGGGCATCCAGTGATGGGTGCCTTTTCTCGTGCAAAGAAAGAGAGGTAACAGGGAATGAAGGAATTTTGGACGGGAACGCAGGTGGTGTTCACCGGGATCGGCGGCTGGCTGGGCTGGTTCCTCGGGGGATGTGATGGCCTGCTGTATGCGCTGGTACTATTTGTGGTGGTCGATTATATCACCGGCGTGATGTGCGCGGCAGCGGATCATAAGCTGTCCTCGGAGGTCGGCTTTAAGGGGATCTGCCGTAAGGTGCTGATCTTCCTGCTGGTCGGAATCGGCCATGTGCTGGATACGCAGATCATCGGAACCGGGTCGGTGCTACGGACGGCAGTGATCTTTTTCTATTTGTCTAATGAAGGCATCTCCCTTCTGGAGAATGCCGGACACCTGGGCTTGCCGATTCCGGAGAAACTGAAGATTGTACTTGAGCAGCTTCACGACCGGGCGGAAAAGGAAACTGAAGACTGAGAAACACGAGAGGGGCGGGAGTAACATCCCGCCTTTTCTATTGACGAAAGGACAGAAATACGATGGCTTACACAAACAGCTCTCTTGTGGAATTTACGAGACTCTCACCGAATCATTCCGGCCAGAGGACACACGCGATTGACCGGATCACGCCGCATTGTGTTGTCGGACAGTGCTCGGTGGAGACGCTGGGCAGTATCTTTGCACCGACATCGAAGCAGGCATCCTGTAACTATGGGATTGGCGCAGACGGCAGGGTCGGTATGTATGTGGAGGAGAAGAACCGCTCGTGGTGTTCTTCCTCGAACGCGAATGACCAGCGGGCCGTCACGATCGAGTGCGCCTCTGACACCACAGAGCCCTATGCCTTCCGGGACGTGGTGTATCAGAAGCTGATTACGCTCTGCGTGGATATCTGTCGCCGGAACGGAAAGAAGAAACTCATCTGGTTTGGCGATAAGGAGAAGACATTAAATTACAGCCCGAAGGGCGATGAGATGATCCTGACGGTGCACAGGTGGTTTGCCAATAAGTCCTGCCCGGGAAACTGGATGTATGCGCGG
>JBGUOI010000009.1:0-3335 GCA_045118075.1 Porcincola sp.
TGTGCGTCTGAACTTTATGTGGCAGAATTCTTTCCTTCATTCTTGATCCTATAGTAATCCTCAGCGTCCACGCCAATCTCAACATAATCCTTCGGATTTGCATTTTCCTTACTCAAACAGACTACCGTCTCAACATGCAACGTCAGTAGCTTGTTGTGACAATTTGCTGCTGTCGTCGGTAGGTTGTGACGACAATTTTTTAGACTTGGAATTCCTCCTCGGAGGCTTATAATCGTCACCTTTTTTCTTGTCTTCAAAACCGGTCTTATAGACAAATGTGATCATCGACGGATCTGCATTTCCCTCGTCATCATACCCGCCTACAATAACTTTTTCAACGATGCTTTCAAAAACATTTCTGTCAAATTCCTTCAGGATCGGAGCCTCGGAAAGGAGCTTGCGCATTGCGTCTAACCTCTTGCGTAAATCCCTCTCGACATCAGCTTCACCCTGTAGTCTTTTGAGCTCCGTTGTCTTCAACTGCTGCTCCTTGATGATCTCCAATTTTTTGTCTTCATAAGTACCGAAGTCGATCTGCTGTTCCAGATGCATATCAAGTAGGCGCTGCATCTTCTGATCAAGCTGCTTCAGTTCTTTTTTTACGCGATCGATCTCCTGCAGCGTCGCATCGGAATGCAGCTCCTCTTCTGTTCTTTGCAGGAATTCTTCCAGTACATCCTTATGATCATTCGTGATCATCCGGTAGGATTCGACGAATGCACTTTCCAGGACTTCCTCAGCAATGCCCTTGCTTTCCGGGCAGTTCTTCTTACCGTATTTGGAAGAGGAAATGCACAGCCAGATATTCTTATGATACTTGGATCCGCTGTGCCAGGAACGCCTTGTCAGTGACGCTCCGCAGAAGCCGCATTTGACCATACAGCTGAAAGCGAATTTCCGGCTGTATTGTTCCCGATATGAATTCGGATCTACGTTTGAATTCTCATGGACTACGGTTCTTCTTTTCAGGATCGCCTGCGCCTGCTCCCACATCTCTTCTGAAATGATCGGCTCATGATGATCCTTCATCAGATACTGGTCAACCTCTCCCAAGTTTCCGAGTCTGCGTTTTGTGATCGGATCGACTGTGAATGTCTTTCCCTGCAGCAAATCCCCTTTATACTTTTCATTCTTGATGATCCCGAGAACGGTTGAATCGTACCAGCTCTTGTTGCCGCGATTGGTGAGCGCTCCCATCTGCTCCAGCTCCCTGGCGATTACATGCGCTCCCATTCCTTCGATATAGCGTTTGAAGATATACCGGACTACCTTCGCCTCTTCCTCATTCACTGAGATGGTCTTTGTCTCCGGATCATAGTCATATCCAAGCGCTCCGGCAAAGCCCACGATCTCGCCACGGGACATCTTCATTGCCAGTCCCTTCTTGACGTTGGAAGAGATATTCTCAACTTCCTGCTGCGCTACAGAGCTGAGCACGACCAGAAGCAGCTCTCCGTCCATGGAAAGCGTATTGATATTCTCATCTTCGAAGAAGACGGCGATATCCTTCTCCTTCAGCATCCGGACATACTTCAGTGTGTCCAATGTATTGCGGGCAAAGCGCGAGATTGACTTCGTGATGACCATATCAATCTGACCGCTCATGCAGTCATTGATCATTTTCTGGAAGCCTTCTCTCTTTGCCACCTGGGTGCCGGTAATCGCTTCATCCGCATAGATTCCGGCCATCATCCAGTCCACGTTTTCGCTGATCTTATCTGTATAATACTGAACCTGCGATCTGTAGCTGTTCAGCTGATCCTCACTGTCCGTGCTGACCCGGCAGTATGCCGCAACGCGCTTTCGTTCAATGGATTTGCTGCGTCTTCTGCGGTCAGTCACAGATACCTGAGCCTTGATTACATCGACTTTTGCCATCTGCCTCGCCTCCTTTGCCTCACCTTACATCACGCGATTCAAAATCAGCAAGGATGTCAGACGGTACTTTATAATCTTTCTGCAATTTCTTTTTGATCCGGGAATACTCACTCTCCGTGATCAGCTTTGCAGAGAGCAGCGTATGCAGATAAGCCAGCTGCATGGAATAGCGAAGCAGTTTCTCATTCTTCTCCATCTGAGCATTCCCTCCTTTCCTTCGTTCTCATGTTTATGGAGCCTCGATACAGTCCGGGATATCGAAGCCGAAATGATTCCTCATGGCTTCTTCGATTCCGGATATATCTCTTGGATCCAGATGACCGATCCGCCGGATGATGCGGTCCTTGTCAATGGTCTGGATCTGTTCCGCCTCCACCATCGACCGGTAACGGATACAGTCCGAATATCGGAGAATGTAGTGGGACTTCTGGAAAGGTTTCTTGATCGCCGTCGTCATCGGCACCATCGTGACAGTTGGAGAATATACACAGCCGTCATCGTTCTGGATGATCACGACCGGGCGGCGGCCGCCCTGCTCTGAGCCATGAGGAATACCAAGATCCGCAAGGAATACATCACCCTTGCGGTAGATAAACTCTTTCATTGGCAATTCCTCTCTACAGAAATGTCTGTATATGTATCACCGCCGGTCGTAATAAGACCGGCGGCGTAACGTTCATTTCCTTTTCACTTATTTGTCCTCGACACCCCAGTGACCGGGAAGTCATCAGACGGCTGAATGCTTTCAGCTCCATGGGCCTCTCACCCCCGCGGGGATCTCCCGCAGCTGCCCCCATTGCGTGATCCCGGTTCCACCCGGGGCTGTGGCTGGACAGAAGTACCATTGTGCCCGTACGTTTCATCGCCTTGCAGGTAGCGGTCCTGCATATATGAACGGCATATTTCTCGCTCATCCTTCCGGAGTCATTGCGTATGGTTCAACCGGCTGGCATTTTCACACCCGTACGGGGAAGTATCTGATGAATGATATTCAGTTTTCAAAGATCCACATCACCATAAGAGGAGGAAGCCTCCTCTTATGGCTTCAATTTTAGGGTCAGTGAAAGCTGAATTTTAGCGCCTGAAGCGACCGGTCACCGTCCTTTATAAGACCAGTGCAGGCTCTGATTCATGCAGACGATAGTTTAATTATTTTCTGCTATTATTTTTATCTGCCGAATTTAGTTGAAATTGTTTTCAGAATAATGTATACTCCGGACAAGGAGGTGATGAATGTGATCGCGCTTGAAGTAAATCAGAAATACTACACGACCAGTGAACTGAAGAACATGGGGTATTCCTATTACAAAATTGGCCAGATGGAAGAAAACGGTCAGCTGCACCGCATCAATAGGACCACATATGAAAACCTCTCCTATAAAGGCGATGAGAATGATTTTATCAACGCCGCTGCGTATGTTCCGGACGGTGTGATCTGCCTGATGAGTGCCGCCCGT
>JBGUOI010000010.1:0-20931 GCA_045118075.1 Porcincola sp.
CCGTCGATACAGATCGCCGCTACATCACGCACGTCCATCCCGAGCATTTCACATCCGTCCAGGATCAGCTGCCGGTCACACTTGGCCGCAAAGCGTTTATCTTTGAATTTCTTCATGAAGCTCTTCACTTCCAGGTCGGTGATCCCGTTGGGGCGCATCCTTGCGCACGCCTCGATGATTCCCGTCAGCTCATCCACCGTAAACAGGCTCTTTTCCATATTTGTCTCAGGCTTGATATCATTGAGGATCTTGTAGCCGTGACTTAAGATCGCACGCACTTCCTCAGGCTCCAGGCCGGCCTCGAGCAGCGGCTTTTCCGTGTGCTCCAGATGCTCGTCCGGATACTTCTCATAGTCGTAGTCGTGAAGGTAGCCGATGGCTTTCCAGTGCTCCTCGTCCTCGCCGAAGTGCCTGGCCATTGCTCCCATGGCGGCCATTACATTGGTGGAATGGATGATCAGGTGAGGCTCGGTGATCATCTCCTTGTTCAGTTCCTTTGCGCGTTCAAGTGTTAACATGGGTTCTCCTCTCGTGGTCATTTTTTGCAGGATCAGCGCCTTTCCCGGACAGACTCAGAAACGGCGGACAAAATAAGATTCGTCCCCGGTTATATACCAGTACCCGCCGCTCTCATCCGGTTCAAGGCGTCCTTCCCCGTATTTATCTTTCAACACTCTCAAAACAGACTCCTCGTCCGGTGTGTCATACATCAGAGCGGAAAAATTAGGGCAGAACACCGGCTTCCCGTTTCTGTACATATTGCTCTTTTTGATGACCTGTAATGCCATTCATCTCCTCCTAAAATAAGCCTAGTTCGCGGCAGGCCAGCTCATATACCAGCGGATTCGGATCGGGCGGTCGCTGCGTCTTGACCTCGTCCCTTCCCCCGCGGTACCTGAAAACAGCCTGTGCGAGCGCTGCGGAGCGCGATACTCCCTCATTGCAGTGGATGATCAGTCTTTCACAGCCGAGGCGGTCCAAATCATCGGCAAACGCTTTAAGCCCTTCGAAGTTCTCCGGTTTCGGAAGCGGGCGTCCGTACGGGATCCCCTCTTCATCGACTTCCTCTTTCAGGTCATTGAATTTGAGATGAAGAATACTTATAATCTGCGCATTCCTCTCGAACTCAACATCCTTCTCCTCAAGGGAAGTGATGGATATGACCGCTGCCGCGTCCGTGACTGTCTTCACCCGTTCAAGCGCGCCAACGCGGCTGCAGACCTCAATGATCATGCGTTATTCCTTTCCGGTGCTGCTTCCTGCCGGTCTTTTGGCAGGTCTTCAGGCTTCTTCTTACCCTCCAGGTTCTTCTTGCCGAAGAACATCTCCTTAATGGCACAGTCCTTGTCCGCCAGGCAGACCAGTACCGCCTCCCTGCAGCGCGGCGCATGGAAAATGGTCAGCGGCCACATATGGCTTCGGATAATGTTCTCCTCCTCCTGCGTCAGGTCAAAGATTTCCCTCGCATTCTTCAGCGCTGTCTTTGGATGTCCGATGCCGTGCCTGTAATCGCTGATGTCCTCCTGCTTGACTGTATACAGATAATAGTCATGCAGCATAGCTCCTCTTGCGAGCCGCTTCTCATCGATATCCCAGCCGAACTGCTCTGCGAGCTGAAAACTGCGGTAAGCCACGTTTCTCACATGCTGAAGGGTACTGTTTCCATGATGCTGTGAAAAAGCGCTCATCTTTTTGATCTCATCAAGGGACATCAGCCGTTCCATCTCCGCTTCGAAGATCTCCCGGTCCGGTCCCTGTTTTTTCTTTTCATTACTCATAGTAAGCTCCTCTCCTGATTAAGCCTCTATTCCATATTTACCTATATACGTATATACGCAATAGAAGCCCGGAGGCTACTTTTTATTTTCCGATCGCCGCATTCATGCTTCCGGTCCGGTATCCGCCAAGGTCCAGCGTCACGAAATCAAACCCGATCTTTTTGAATTCTTCATAAACGGCGGCGCGGTTTTCATCGGATGCCAGGCGCGCGATGTCCTTTGCCGGCACCTCGATCCTGGCCATCTTTCCGTGCATTCTTACCCGTTCCTCAACAAATCCGCGTTCGATCAGGAAATCTTCTGCCTTTTCAACCATTCTCAGCTTTTCCACCGTGATCTCTTCCCCGTACACGAAGCGCGATGCCAGGCACGCGTAGGAAGGCTTGTCCCAGGTGGGCAGTCCGAGTGCCTTCGAGATCTGTCGGATATCGGATTTGGTAAGTCCCGCCTCGCGAAGCGGGCTTTTAACGGCCAGCTCATCGACAGCGCGAAGTCCCGGGCGGTAGTCACCCAGGTCGTCCATATTCGAACCCTCCGCCAGGTATTCTATCCCGTTCTGTGCGGCGATCTGCCCGATCCTGGTAAAGATCGCCCGTTTGCAGTGATAGCATCGGTCCGGGCTGTTGGTGCGGAACGCTTCCATTTTGAGCTGCTCAATGTTGGCGATGATATGCCGGATGCCGTGTTCTTTGCAGAAGGCCTTCGCCTCCTCAAGTTCCCTTTCCGGAATCGATTCGGCAAAAGCCGTCACCGCGAGAGCTTTATCGCCCAGTACTTCGTGGGCCGCGGCCAGCATCAGGGTGGAATCCACCCCGCCGGAAAACCCGACGGCCAGCGATCCGAGGGAACGGATATATTCTCTCAGGGCGTTCAGCTTCTGATCAAGTTCTTTCGTCAGCAGTTCTTTTGTTTCATTGGTGTTGCTCATCATAATTCTCCAGATAGGAATGCCGGGTTCCTTCGGCTTTGTAACCCGGGAATGTTTCTATATTTACGGCATGGATGCTGTTGAACAGACTGTTCTCGATCTCGGGATTGTCCTTCCGAAGCTGTTTGATCAGCTGTTTGATCTCCTGCCTTTTGGATTCGCCGATTCCATCGCCGCTCTTTGAGATATTCTCGGTAAACCGGCAGGCGCACTGGATAAACTCCAGACCGTTGCCGTTTCGCCAGGCGATGATATCCTCCTCGCGGATGCAGTAGAGAGGCCGGATCAGCTCCATCCCCTCAAAATTGGTGCTGTGCAGTTTCGGCAGCATGGCCTGCAGCTGGGAGCTGTAGAACATCGCCATCAGGGTCGTCTCGATCACATCGTTTAGATGATGTCCGAGGGCGATCTTGTTGCACCCGAGCTCCCGCGCCTTTGCGTAGAGGTTTCCCCGGCGCATCCTGGCACACAGGTAGCACGGGGATTCGTCCTGACTGTTCGCGATGTTGAAGATGCGGGTCTCAAATACCGTGATCGGGATGTGCAGCAGGGCTGCGTTGCTCTCGATCTTCTCGCGGTTGATTTTATTGTAGCCCGGATCCATCACCAGGTAAACGATATCAAACGGTACGTCGCTGTGTCGGTGCAGCATCTGCATCAGTTTCGCCATCAGCATGGAATCCTTGCCGCCCGAAATACAGACGGCGATCTTATCGCCCTCCTGAATGAGCTGATACTGCTTTACGGCCCGCACAAACGGAGTCCAAAGGCCTTTATGGTAAGTCTTCTGGATGCTTCGCTCCACAAGACGGTATTTTTCAAGTTCTTTTTTCATATCTGTTCCGCAAAATGAAAAACAGGCGGCCCGTTTTCCGGAGCCGCCTTTCTATTGTCTGAAGGGTCATCTCCCGTCTCTGTACATCGAAAAATCATCCATGGGATATTTCTCCAGATTTTCAAGTATGCCGCGCCGGTCCGCTTTCATGAACAGCTCGGCTCTCGCTTTCAATACCAGGCCCTCCGCCTGATGTTTGGAAGGACCGCCCACACAGCCGCCCGGGCAGATCATTCCTTCCACAAAGTCATCTTTTAAACGACCCGCCTTGAGCAATGTCAAAGCCTTTTTGCATTCATCGCCTCCGGCGCAGGTCATCAGGGAGATCCCCGAAGTATCCTCGCCCATCTCCTCCATTGCTTCAAGCACGGCAGCCGCAACGCCGCCGCTTCCCGCAAATTTCTTTCCGAACAGGGATGCCTCCTGATACTCCTCGGCCGACGGCTCGACCGTCACTCCCCGGGAATCGAGCAGCGCTACGATCTCCCCGTAAGTCAGGGCATAATCCGGCCTTTGCACGATGTCCTCATTTTTCGTCTCCGCCTTCTTGGCGATGCACGGACCGATAAACACGGTCACGCAGTCCGGATCCAGGCATTTGAGATACCGCGACACAGCCACCATCGGTGAAACGGTGTCGGACCGGTTCTCCTTATACAGATCGGGGAAGCGGTTCTTCATCATGGAGATAAATGCCGGGCAGCACGAAGTGGTCATCTTCCGGCCTTCCTTCCTGGCTTCGATCCATTCCTTCGCCTCGTAGGCCGCCGTCATATCGCCGCCCAGGCCGACCTCAACCATATCGGCAAATCCGATCTTCTTCAGCGCTTCCTTAAGCGCTCCCATGGTGATATCCTTGCCGAACTGTCCCTCCGTCGCCGGAGCGCACATGGCGATCACGCGCTTTCCTTCCTTGATCTTCCGGATCACATCCACCGCATAGATCCTCGACCCGATGGCGCCGAACGGACAATTATGGATGCAGTGCCCGCAGGAGATGCACTTCTCATCATCGATCACGCAGATGCCGTTCTCATCATAGGAGATGGCATCCGACGGACAGGATTTCCGGCAGGGCCGTGACAGATGAACGATGGCGCCGAACGGGCAGGAACCGGCACAAAGGCCGCAGGCTTTGCACTTTGCCGAATCGATATGCATCCGGTTCTCTCCCTGGGAGATAGCCCCGAATTTGCAGGCGCTCAGGCACGGTTTCCCCAGGCAGAAACGGCAGCTGTCCGTTACGGAAAACTCCTGTACGGGGCAGTCATCGCAGGCAGCCGGAATGACGCTGACCACGTTGGAAGATGGATTTTCCGGATCCGCGCCAAGTCCGATGGCCATCCGGATACGGCCGCGGATGATCTCCCTCTCTTTGTAGACACAGCACCTGTACTGGGGTTTATGCCCGGGAATTATCTCATAGACCAGTTTTTCCGTCTCCTCGTTCGTCAGCCGGTCTTCCCACTCCATCCGGCATACTTCTCTCAAAATCTGGTGTTTCAGGTCAACGATGCCTTTATCATTAGTGATCATGTCCGTCCCTTTCATTTCTCATACCGGCGCATCTCCACGTATTTCTTCTTCCAGGCCCTGGTATGAAAAGGTTCCTTTCCCTGTGCCCGGGCGGCAAGATAAAGATCATCCGCCATCTCCAGGATCACGTCAGCCAGTTCAAGTTCTTTCTTCCATTTCTCTTCGATCGCCGAATACCCGAGATAGGCTCCGAGGATATTCCCGGTCACCGCCCCGGTCGAATCGCTGTCTCCGCGGTGGTTGACCGAAACGATCATCGCCTCGGAAAAATCATCCCGGTGCCTTAGCGCACAGTACAGTGAGATCCCAAGCGTCTCCTCAGCCACCCAGCCTTCCCCGAGACGATGGATATTCGCCAGGTCTTCCTGGCGCGTACTTTCGTTTTTTTTGCTTTTCCAGGCCAGATCGAGCGCCAGGTCGATGACCTCTGTAAGCTTCTTAAGGCCGGGATCTCCCGCAAAGATCTTCGCCGCGCTGTCACGCGCTTCGCACACGATCTCCTCCAGCGTCATCCGAGTCCCTTCCGGCGGGTATACGATCCGATTGATGATATGCACCAGCACCGCCGATGTCATATACCCGAGTGAATGCCCGTGCGTGATGGCAGCCGCCTGCGCTGCCTCCATATCGACCGCCTCAATGCCGCCGATATGCTTATCCAGGGCGATCGGCGCCACCCGCATGATCCCGCCGCATCCCTTGCTCTGGTTGACCTTTTCTTTCACATAGTCATCATAAAAGGTATCATCCCCGAGCGCCGAAAGACAGGTGATCCCGGGAGCTCGCCGGTGATACAGTTCGGGCACATCCAGCAGCCAGGAACCGCCGCCTTTTGCGGTCCCTCGCTGCGCAGCATTCACCATCCGTATGGAGGATTCCTGCGTCAGCAGCCAATCCCGGTAAGCCCGGGCGATATACTGCCGGGGAGGATCTGTCACACCGCCTTTTTCCTGCGCCGCGCTGAGCCCGGTCTCCCAGGCCAGCAGACCGTTCGCCGTGAACAGCGCCATCTGTGTGTCATCGGAAATAACTGGTTTTCTCGCCAGCGGATCTTTCTCGTAAGCCGTGATTCCTTCGGTGCCGTACTCACCAAAAATCTCTCTTTCGTTCAAGAATTCCACCGGATACCCGAGGGCATCTCCCACAGCGCCGCCGAAAAGGCAGCCCCTGATCGCATCCCGCAGTCTCCTGTCCACTCTCCTGTTTTCCATACCAGGCATCCTCTTATTTAAACTATCTCCAAGCGGCTTCTCCCTCCCATTTTCACAGAAAAAGTATATTTTTTCAACGGATTTCGGGCATATTTCGAATTATTTCATACCGAAAAACGCTGCGATCTGCGCGATCGCGGCATCCATATACAGCGGATTCTGGAACCGGTGGTCGGCTCCCTCCACCTTGATCAGCTCGATCACATTCTGTTCCGAAAACTCCTTCGCCGCCTCAAAAGGAATGATCTCATCTTTCGTACCGTGGATGATCAGGATATCATCCGCATAGTCCAGAAAATCTATGCGGCGGATATCAGCCTGTTCCAGACTCTCCAGAAATTCCCTGTCGATCTCCACCTTCCTGTCAAACCCGACCTGCGCCGGCTTTCCTTTCCCGATCAGGTTCCGTTCCGAGTCCGTCATGATATCGCCGGTGATCGACTCGTATATATTGACAGCCGGCGACCGAAGCGCTGCTTTGACAAACGGCGTCCCGTGCTCCGCCATATATTTCAGGAACAGGAACGCCCCGAAGCTCGTCGCATAGGCATAGACCTTCGGGTCGGAAAAACGGCTGCGGATAAAGTCCAGCACAAGCCGCAGGTAGGTATCACACTCTTCCAGACGCAGCTTCTTGCGGGCATCATTGCCGTGGCAGGGCCAGTCAAAAGTCATGACCGCCACGCCCTTATTCTTCTCCAGGATATGCTTCGCAAACCGTTCCGCCGCCTTATTATCCTTATGCCCGCCAAAGCCGTGTCCGAAAAGGATGACTCTGCCGATGCCGCTCATATCCCGGGTATAGATCTTCCCCCGTATGCTGAAGCCCTCTTCATTGATCGTTACGTATTTTTCCACTTTTTAAGCTCCTGTGAATTCATCGACAAGATTAACCGAGAGGATCCGGCACCGGCCGGACCCTCTCCCGATTTTGTTTTCTGCTCTTTTTTTTCAGTCTTCCCGTTTTTTCACTCTTCTTGTTTTTTAGTCTTCCAGGTACTCCCTGTAGTCTTCCTCTGAAGCAAATAACATGTATCTGCCGTCCACCAGTCCCATGTATCCGTTGTCTACGCTGTATCCTTTCATGTCATCCGCCTCCTTTGCACTGAGATAACTTCAACACTGTTTCTTGTTATCTACAGTATCTCAGAGGCAGTGTCCGAAAAAGCGGACAATCGAACATGCTTTCGATGGTTTTACAGTTTGTTTTCGGGGAGATTAGCCGCCAACATAAAACAGCGGATAATTTCTCTTCCCTGTGGATTTTCATCGCCCCGGTACGTATAATAAAATACAAAGCAGTAGGCACTAACCCTATTATTTATAAACGGAGGCGAAAAATCATGACTGATATCAATAAAATCAACGAAGAAGAACTTCACGAAGTAAACGGCGGCAACGCCACCGGCAACATCTACAGAAGAAGAGTAGCCAATCTCCGGTCCGGTTACCTGGCACTGCGCAGCCAGCCTAATTACGACTACGCAAATGAAAAACGCGGCAACGAGCTTTACAACGGTGACTACGTCTTCATCGAAGGCAGCCGCACCATCGGCCGGGACGGAAATCCTTACGTGTGGGTATACTCACCAAAAACAAATGAGAGCGGCTATGTAAACGCCAACTACCTGGTCGCGGAGTGATCACCCGTGCTTACACTTAAATAAAAGTTATCAAGGCCGTCGGCTCAGCCGGCGGCCTTTTTTAGTGGCCAGCCTCCATGCTGCGCCGTCCTCCGCCCCAAGGCAAGCCGCGGCCTCCCGCTCACTTCCCACTCTTGATCTTCAGCGTCTTCAGGTACTCTTTCTGCTCAGGCGTGATGCGCCGGCTCTCCACACTCTTTTGTATGGCCTTGTTGTGTGTCCACTCGTCCAGTTTTCTCTCTTCCAGATAAGGCACCACAGCGTCGTACTGTTTTGCAAGGGCCGTGGCAAAGTACCAGGCAACCATCATTTTGATGTAGTACTCTTCCGATCGGACCGAGGCCGCCATCTTCGCATATTCGGGGCGGAAAGCATCGTCCAGGAAGTGCTGCATCAGCATTCCGACGGCGAAGCGTACCGTGTAGGTCTTATCCGACGCGATCCATTTCCGGATATGTTCAAGCAGCTTGTCGGGCTGCTTTTTGAACACGGTCGGTGAGAGCTGGTCGCAGGTAGCCCAGTTGTTGATGTAAGGCAGGAAGGCTTCCACCTGCTGCATGCACCGGTCAAAATCCTTCTCACGGGAGATGATGAACGCGTGCAGCTGGTCTTCATCGAAATAAGTGTGGGGAAGTGAGGAAAGAAATTCTTCGGTCTCCTTTTCACCGGCCAGTTCCTTCGCGAAAGCGCGAAGATCGGGTGTCCTTACTCCGATGATCTTCTCAGGCTCCACAGTCGGGATGAGTTTTGCCTGGAAAATGCCGTATTCCTTATCCTGCAGCCTGTATAATTCTTTTACGATCTGTGTTTTGGTCATCGGATCTCCCTCAGTCAAACAGCGACAGCTGCCGGTACCGCTCGGGCATCTCATGCAGGTAGGCGAAGCACTCATCCGGCGTGTGCAGCAGGTGGTTCTTTTCGCATGTCTCATGGAAAAGGGCCATCAGCTCCGCGCTGCGGCGGCTCGGCACTTCATAGCTGCTGCCGTAGGTATTGCGGTAGATGCTCGAAAGTCCCGGGAAATACCGGTCCAGTGCTTTGTAATAATACTCGCGGTCGCCGTCGCGCAGCGTCAGGCCCATATCCCAGCAGATGATCCCTTTCACGCCCGCGTCGATGCACCAGCCCAGCAGCGTCATGATATTTTCTTTCGTGTCCGTAAGATACGGCAGGATCGGTGTCATCCAGACGATCGTCGGAATGCCGGCCTTCCGGAACTCCTTTAAAACTTCCGCTCTGCGCGATGAAGGGCAGACATTCGGCTCCAGCTTCCGGCTGAGCTCATCGTCGGCGATCGTCAGTGTCATCTGCACGACGCTCTTGGCTTTTTCGTTAATACGCTCAAAAAGGTCCATGTCCCGAAGGACCAGGTCGGACTTCGTCTGCACTGCGGCGCCGAAGCCGTACCGGTCGATCAGTCCCAGGCACTTTCTGGTGATGCCAAGCTCCGCCTCGCAGGGCTGGTAGGGATCGCACATTGAGCCGGTCCCGATCATGCACTTTCTGCGCCTGGTCTTAAGCGCCTGCTCCAGAAGATCGGGCGCGTTTTCCTTTACTTCAATGTCCTCGAACGGATGCGTGAAGTGATAGCACAGGCTCCTTGAATCGCAGTAGACACAGCCGTGGGTGCAGCCCCGATAAACGTTCATCCCGTTTTCACGGCCTAAAATAGATTTTGCCTGAACAAAATGCATTTATTTCACCCCGGCCAGCTGCTGCTTTACGCGCTCAAGCACCTGGTCAAAGTACTGGCGGTCTTCTTCGGACATCATGGCTTCTTTCATGGTATCGATCTTTTCACCGTACTCATCAAATTCCTGCACCAGCGAGAAGTATTCCGAGAGTTTGGCCGGATTTTTACCGTCAAACTCTGTCATAAAAGTACAGTACTTCGCGATAAATCCTTCGTATTCATCCAGTGCTTCCTTCACACCGGTGATATTTTGGTAGTCTTCTTTCCGGTTTCCGATCTCGCCCAGCACCCCGAAGTCAAACGTGACGGTATCCCAAAGCGGCGAGAAGATCTCCTCTCCGGCAATGGCTTTGGTGACGGCTTCGGCTGTCTCCTGGGTCGGAAGCAGTTCATCCGCCAGATAATCGGGCAGAATGGTTATATACAGATTTCTTTCATACAGGGTGATATCTCCGGTCTCATTGCCCTCGGAAAGGTTCTCGGAGCAGATCTGTGCCGCTTTCTGCACAAGGGCTTTCTCTTCTTCGGTAAGGGTCAGGGCATTGAAAAGCTGCGCGTCGATCTCCTCTCCCTCGGGCAGTCCGTTCGCTTCACGGTAACTGCGGATGGCCGCCATCGTATTGGCGCCGGCGATCCCGTCCGGCGTGCCGCAGTCGTATCCCGCGGCATTGAGTCCCTCCTGGACCAGGGTCACTGCGTCGACGCTTTCAAGATCCGGCTTCGCCGCCCACGCGCCTGCCGTCATCGCAAAAACAGCGGCGCCGCATGCCAGTACCGGTATTAACTTTTCAACTTTCATAACCGTTCCCTTTCACTTCTTTTCACTATGGAATTTTTCGTCATATTTTTCTATCCGTTTTTCCTGCCCGCGCTTTCGAAGGCCCGATGCGACAAGGCTGCTGATCAGGTCGTAGATCACCGCAAACACCGGCACGCCGATCAGCATTCCGATGATCCCCCACAAAGAGCTGAAGACCAGGATGGAAAACAGAATCCAGATACCGGAGATGCCCAGGCGGTCGCCCAGAATGAGCGGCCCGAGGTAGTTCCCGTCAAACTGCTGGAGCAGGATGATAAAGACCAGGAAGATCAGGCACTTGATCGGCGATACGGTCAGAATCAGCAGCGCGGACGGAATGGCTCCCAGGTAAGGCCCGAAGAACGGGATGATGTTCGTCACGCCCACGATGACGCTGACCAGTATCGCGTACGGCATCCTGGCGATCACGCAGAAGACAAAGCAGATCACGCCGACGATCAAAGAATCGAACACTTTTCCGTGGATAAAGCCGCTGAACATCTTGTCGGTGAATTTCGCTTCCTTGCGGATCCAGTCCGCGGTTTTCTTCGGGAAGACGGCATACACGATCATGGCCGCCTGCGCGATGAACTTCTCCCAGCTGCCCAGGATATAGGCGGAGATGATGCATCCGAGACCGATATTCTTCACAACGCCCAGAATTCCCATAAAACTGCTCGTCACGTTGGTGACCAGTGTCTGCAGGTTGGGCAGGACATCGGTCTGCAGGAAATTCTCCAGCTTGCTGCCCAGGGTATCGACCGCCTCCTGGATGGTAACGACTATTTCATGCGAAGTCCCGCCGTGATCGAGTGAGCTGACCCAGTCCTGGAAGGTACGCATCGCGCCCGGCAGCTGGCTGATCAGGCTGCTGATGCTTGCGATCAGCTGGGGAAGAAGGGCCAGAAGAAGCAGAACGATGACCGCGAACAAAAAGATGATGGCCGCCAGGACGCTGATCGTCCGGATCAGTCCCGGCCTGTGCTTTTTGCTTACCTTTTTCTCGACCCTGGTCAGGAAGCGCTCAACAGCCATGCACACGGGATGCAGAATGTAGGCGATCGCAAAGCCCCATAGAAACGGCTCCAGTATAAATAAGGCGCGGTTGATCAGCTTGACCACAAGGTCCGTCCGGAAGAACACGGTAAGGATCACGCTCAGCAGCACCGCCGCCGCGCCCAGGATGATCAGGATCTTGTTTAATTGCTTCTTTTCTTCAGTATTCATTTGGCTGTCCTCGTCAGAAACAAAAATTCCATTCCAATTCGTAAAGCACTATTCCGTTCTTGTCCGTATTCACGGCCGCCAGGTCTGCGTCGGGGCTGACCGTCAGCATCGGCCGGATGTTCTTCAGCGCCGGCTCCTGAAGGCGGAAAAGTTCTGTCCCGAAGCGGTCATCACCGGGCTCCGGCTCCATCAGGCGGATGGTCGTATCCGTCATCACGCAAAGAAGCTTATCGCTTCGGCTGATAAACCCGGCATCCGCCGCAAACCCTTTAATATAAATGGTCTTCCCGCTCTCCGGCTCATACGCGGTGGCATACTGGTCCGTCCGGATCAGCAGAAGCCGCCCGTCGCCGGACATCTTCAGGCCGCAGCCGTGATCGAATTTGCTGTAATTATCATTCGGATAGGAAAACAGCCGCACAGCCGGCGCGTTTTGTGTCCACGGGATACGCCAGATCCCTTCCGCATTGGCGGCATACAGTTCCTTTCCGTCCGGTGTAAAGCAAAGGCTTACGTCCTGTGCGGGAGGATCGGCCGAAAAGACCGCTTTATCCTGTTCAAGGTCCCAGATAAGGATCTGTTCTTTTTCCGTCTTTTTCCGGAAAAATCCGCCCGTCCTGACAGTGGTCAGCACCGCGATCAAACGTCCGTCCCGCGCTGTGGCCGCGCTGCCGGAGCTGCCCGGCGAATTGACCGCCAGAGCGGGAGAAAGTTTTCTCTCCACCTGTCCGTTAACCGCGTTTATCAGGAAAGCCGACGACTGAGAGGAGACGAAGATAAGGCTGCTCATCGGGATGGACATGGCGCATCTGACATCCTCTCCGTCCGGCTTGAATTTAAACAGCCGGTTTAAGTTCGGCACTCCAAATCCGCTCAGGGCGCCGCCTCTTTCCACGAGCAGGTATTTCCCGTTCCAGCCAAAGCTCATCGACTTTTCAAGAAACTGCGTCCCCGGCTGGTCCTGAGCGATCTTTCTCATGTCTCTTAAGCCCGTCCGGACGCCGTAAACGCTAATCTTCCGGCATAGCGCCGCGGCTTCTTTTGAATTTTCAAAACCCGGCAGCTGTCTGACCTGTTCGCAAAGCGAGTACGCCTTCGCGTATTCGCGCTCATCGGCCGCCTGCTCTGCCTCCCTGATCAGGAGCTGAGCATAGTCCGCCGCCGTGATCTGTTCTTTTATGCTTCTTACCCGGACGAGAGCCCACGGCGCACGCTCTTTCCCGTCCGGGAACGGAGCGCGCAGCATCTCTTCGCCGTCGATGCCAAGCACATGCGTCCCGTCCGCATCCAGACGGCACTCACGTTCGTGCGCTACCGTCATCATACAACGACCGGCGCCGTTCCACAACCGCATCTTATAGCCGTGATCGCCCGTGAGCATATTTCCGTTTTCGGCGATCTCCAGAAATCCGATATCCGTGTCCGCTTTGTGGACTTTCCGCTCCAGGATCTTCTCCCCGCCGGGGACCTTGAAGATCCGCACAAAACCGTCCCGCGACATCACCTGCAGGCTTTGGCCGTCCGGAGAAAACCGGAGCACATCGACCGGATCGTTAAACTTTGCGATAGTCTTTTGCGGCGTGCCCGATGCGGCATCGTACAGCTCGATCGTCCGCTGCCGGTCCGTCCACAATCCGGGATCGGCTTTGGCAAAAGAAAATGCCATATACCGTCCGCAGGCCGTGAAAAGATCCTTCCTCCGGTCCTTTTTCAGTGCGTATACTTTCTGTCCGCTGCTTACGCTGTAAACGCGGATCTCCTCGTCGCTGACATCCTCGGTATCATAACAATCCTCGTAGGGATTGTATTCCGTCTCATAGCTGTCGACGCCCTCTATGCAGACCATTTCACTGCCGCCGATGAAATACACCTTTGAATTCCCGCTGCAGATCCCGTGATCGAAAGCGCAGATCTCTTTTCCCGTATCGGTCTCACAGACGCGGCAGCAGTAATCGCTCTCCTCGTAAGTGCTGCGTTTGTCGTCCCTTTTCCCGATCAGCGCGGTCAGTTTTCCATCATCGGAAAAAGCTCTTCCCCGGATATCCTTATGCGATGTATCCTCATCGGCCGGAACGCGGATCCGCTGCGCATTCTCCCAAAGCCGGCCGCGCTCCGCCTCCATCTGCTCTGTCAGCGCTGCGATATCCGGGTCCCCGGTCAGGTCATACAGCTGCTTTACGGCGCAAATCGCCTGCTCATCCGTCACGAGGCCTTTGCGCCATTTATACAGCTGATAGTTATAGACAGTCTCGGGCTGTCTCGGATCCGCCTCCAGCGCCTCGTTCCACAGACGCTCCGCCTCCTTCTCCTTCCCCAGATCAAGATAGCTCAGCGCCCGGTTTCCCAGTGCTCCCGCAGCGTCTTTCACATCATCGCGGCTGCGTCTCGGGTAAGGACCGCCCGTGATTTCCTGATAGATCTTAACCAGCCGCCGCTCGATCTCATCGAAAGTAAGCCAGCTTCGCAGGCCTCTCTCCGGGCTTTTCGGATCGAGGCTGCATTCCATTAAAAGAGCTCTCAGCGCTTCCGGTATCTTTTCAAGGATCTCCGGCTTTTCGGCGATCTCCCTGTAGGCATCCGCGCCCTTTTTCCACGGCCGTTCCCCAAGATACATCTCCAGGATTGTCAGCCCCCAGGCATACACATCCATCCACAGCGCCGCGCCTTCCCCGGCCGCCTGCTCCCCGGGACTGTACGCGGGTGTGTGCCACCGGGAACCGGATCCGGATTCCGAAGGCCCGGCCTGTGCCCCGGACGCGGCTTGTGCCCCGGACTCAGGTCCCGAAGGCCGGGATGACAAAAGAGAAAGGGAAGAAACATCCGCTGCCGCCGAGAAAGCCGCCGCCAGGCCGAAATCCGCCACCTTTGCTTCCCATTCCCCGGACAGAAGGATATTTCCCGGCTTGATGTCCTGATGGACAAGCCCCTTCCCATGCGAGCAGCGAATACCGCGCGCCGTCTGGATGGCTATGTCGAGCAGCCGCTCCTGCACTTTCCCGCTCTCCCCCTCATACAAGGTCCCGTCCGCGATCCTCTCCTTGAGGCTTCCGCCGTCCATCCACTCCGCGAAGATCGTCGGCACGCCGCTGATCTCACGCACATAATAGCAGGTCACAATGTTCGGGTGCAGCCCGAGCCGGATCCAGTTCTCACACTCACTGATAAACAGCTGCTTCCTTACAGAACCGGCTTCTTCAAAGAACGCCTTCTGCGGGCGCTTCATCGCAAGAACGGCATTCCAGCCCTCATGGCGAACCTGCCACACACTGCCCATGCCGCCCCTATGCTCCCCCGAAATGACCTCATAAGTCCCGAGGATCTTCTCCCTCTGCCGGATCTCCTCATCGGAGATCGAACCGGGAGCGGCCCCCGGGACCACAGACGTCCGCTCGGTGACATCTTCCTTACTCAAAGTATTAGTGATAGTCGTCGTCGAATCCATAAAGCGCACCTCACAAAACAACGGAAGTAAAGGGGTTTGCGGCACTTTCGCACGTTAATTTACGAAAAGGGTCAGGCCCCTTCATGGTATTCACGCGTTAATGTGCGAAAAGGGTCAGGCCCCTCGGTGGTAAGGATCGAACCCGTTGGCTGCCAGGATATACCAGGCGGTCGGCGCGATATGCGGATCTTTGGAGTATTCCCAGGGTGATCCGTCGAACAGGTCCATGCCTGTGGAGAGGTTGTCGACGGTCGCTGCCGGGAACAGGCCGCCCGGGAGCTGGATGGATTTAAGTGCCTCCATGGCGCGGGCATAGGCTTCGTCGTCGCCCAGTTCTTTGTACATCAGCGCGGTGTAGGCGGTCCCTTCGGCCCACCATCCGCCGTTTCGGTTTTCAAGGCAGAACGGATAGGCGCCTTCGGGCGAGCGCATGCTCTCTACGGCTTTCAGCGCTTCCTCATAGGGGGCAAACTGTTCTCCCAGCGCCATGGCGCACCAGACCTGAGCATCGAGCACGACTGCGTCCCGGTTGGGCGTTTTGCCGTCATCGGTCGTTCCGGTCATGAAAAGCCCGCGATCTTTGTCGTACATGGAGTCGATGAAGCGCAGCGCGCTCTGCGCGGCTTCCCCGTATTTTTCTTCGCCCGTGATCTCGCACAGGAATGTAAAGGCCGCATAGGCGTCGATGTTGTGTTCGATGGATTTGTAGGTGAACGGATAGACCGTCGGCGGATCGCCTTCTTCCCAGCCGTCGAAGCCTCCGGTAAAGCCGTCGCCGCCGTCCGTGCACTTTTCGAGCACCCAGTCCATCAGGCTCTTTGCCGTCTCCAGATAGGCTTCGCTGCCGAAGGCATCGTACCCGTGGATAAGGGCAAGGGCTGCGTAAGAAGTGTTTCCCACGTTGCTGCCCACCTGGTAGCGGTCCTCGTACCACTGCCGGTCGTCGTTATCGTACCAGCCCGGCAGCCTCGCGCCGCTCTCCCATCCTGGCCAGGAGGAGATATCACCGGCCGCATATCCGTTCCGGATGCGCCTTGCGCTCCCCTCGGGCTCCTTCCCGGAAAGTAAGATGGCGCGGTCATTCTCCACCGCGTACACGAGGGCGTCCAGGATCTGCCGCGCTTCATCAGATCTTCCCTCCGACAAAAAAGCCATTGCCGCGAGCGCGTTGTCGTAAGTGAACGCGACGTTGCGGATATAGATATTGTCCGTGTCATAGGAACGCAGCAGCACGGGGGCTTCCAGGGCGGATGAGATCTGCCCGGCGAAACGGATCTCGTCCAGATAAAACACGACGTCCGAATTCCCGTTCATCGCATCGTTCGTCACAAAGCCAAAGCCGAGCGCGATATCACTCATATCCGCATCGGTCAGGTCAATGACATACTCCTGCCATGCGTCCGTCAGCTCGATCTCACCGGTCGAATGCTTTTTGGCGCTGTCCGGATACTTGACCGTGGCGATGCCAAACTCCCCGTCATATCCGAAACCGGCGGTAAAGAATTCCAATGTCTCGCCGCCGTGCTCTCCCCTGGCAAAGAAGCGAAGTTCCTGCGCTCCGCCAAGGTCAAGTTCCTGTCCGTCGATCGTCCCGTCATTGAGGCGCGCTATGCTCTCGCCGCGCGGAAGGTATCCGTTCAGAAAAAGCCATCCGCCCCAGTCACCCTCGCGCGTAAGCTGCTCGCAGCGGATGCAGCTCGATCCCGAAGCGGGGTACTCGCGCCAGTTTTCGTCCATATCCATGACAAGATCGGCGTTGATGCCCGCCATCTTTGCCTTCTGGGTAAAATGGTTCTTTGTCATGCCAAAGTCACTGTAGACATACACCTCTTCCCGTTCTGCCGCAAGGCGGTCGGAAAGCGCCTGCAGCGCTGCCCGGCGTGCGTCCTCCTCAGAGGCATGTGCCGTCACGGCTGCAGCTGCGATTCCCGCTGCCATGACCGCACAAAGCCCGGTCATCCGCCATCTTCTTTTTGTCACCGCACATCCCTCCTAATCGGTAATTATTCTTTTTCTTTTTCGTATTCCTCAAGCATCTTGTCCGCTTTGTCCCGGTATTTCGCATACTCCGGATGATCCATGCTAAGCCCGCTCCAGAGCTCTCGCGCCATGTTCATCATCTCCGGGCTTTTGTAAACGGAGGCCGCATTATAATACGACGCGGCGAGCGAATGGATGTAAGGCGCGGTCTCGGCTTCTTCGACCAGCCTGCTGCGCCACTTAATGGCTTCGCGATACAGCTGGTCCGCCTCCGCTTTATTTCCCCACCGCTTCGATATGCCGGCCATCTTTTCAAGTCCCGCAGCCAGGTGCTCCTGATACAGCCTCGATCCGTTAACATCCGCCTGCCTTTCGAAGATCCGGAACGCATCCCGGTAGCACTCGTACGCTTCGTCATAGCGCTCCTGCGTCTTGTGGATGTCGCCGACCTTGACCAGGCTCACGCCGTAATCATCCCAAGACTGGGACGAATCCACCTCTTCAGCCAGCACGCTGTCGATCCCGAGCGCCTGCTTGTAGTAATCACCCGCTTCGTCATAGCGCTTCTGTGATTTGCGCACATTGCCCATCTTGGTCATGATGGATGACACGCCCCGGCGCCCGAACGGGGTCGGATCAGCCTCATTCAGCTCCTCGCGGATCTTCCCGGCCTTCAGGTAGTACTCCTCCGCGGTCTCCAGATCGGAACTCTTCCTGGCAAGATCGCCCAGCTTCTCCCAGCTGATCGAAACATCCCATCTTGCCCTGGAGGTGCCGATCTCGGAAGCCTGCTTCTCGTAAATTCCGGCCGCTTCTTTATAGTATTTCCCGGCGGTCTCAAGATCTCCGCGCTCTTTATACAGATTGCCGAGGAGATTCAAGATCATCGCTCTGTCGCGTTCCTGCTCGCGCACACCGACTTCTTCGGTCAGCTTATCGCTCAGGTCCAGCGCACGGCGCGCGCAGTCGGCGGCCTCGTCAAAATCTCCGTCCTCACGGTACATCTCGGCCAGCTTGCGCAGCGCCTTGAACCACAAGGTCGCATAACCCCTGTGTTCATCCGGGTCGTGGCACTCATTCCACGCATCCTCGCACTGCATAACCTGCAGCCGCTGCCAGCGGATGGCTTTTTTCAGGTTTCTCTCTGTCCCCTTTCCTCTGCGGTACATGTCGCACAGCTTAGCCGATGCGTCCAGGCACGGCTCCGGATCGAGCGCGGCCCGCACCAGGAGGCGCTTCCCGACTTTCACGTCGACTTCCACATCGATCCCGTTTAAGTACGCAAGGCCGATGAAGAACCGGTGCTGCGCCGATCCGTCGTTCTCCTTTTTGGCGATTCTGCCGAGCGCGTCCAGAAAGGCCTGATCAACCTCGGGACGGCGGTGTTCATCTCTCAGGCCCGGGATCTCCTTATACTTGAATTCTTCATGGCTTTTGAGCTCATCGGTGTTGATCCGCCATTCTTTTTCATCCTTTTTATCCTCCGGCTCATACATCTCGACCGGAACGATCTCAAAATCCTCCTGCTCGCTTTTCCGGTCCCGCGCCATGGGGTATTCCACCCGCATCACATAGTTATTTTTTTCTTCCAGGTGCGGGGTGACCGCCATCGCGAACAGGGAACTCTTCTTAAACGCGGCCTTGATCGCATCGTTGAAGCTCTCGCCGGGCACCAGGTATTCGTCATACCAGATGGCGATGTCCCGGAACTGCTCATTTTCGTGGATGAGCCGCATCAGCCGGTGTGCATGGCGCCGGTCTTTTTTCCGGTAGCTTAAGAATACGTAAGCATCGAAGGCATTGCGCACTTTTTCCGCCACCTCGTCCCCGACCAGCACGGACGAGAGAAACGTCTTCAGGACCTCCTCATACGGGGTCGCGGTCGGATCCGCCTCATACCGGCGCACCACCTGGATCTTCGCGCAGGTGTTGCTGAATTCGTAGCCGATCCCGTTCTCGATCAGGATCGGGAGCACCGGGATGTGCTTTTCAAGGGCAAGGGGAAGTTCCACATCCTTTGCCCGGTTCGGCTCATGCAGAAAAGTGGAGGAGACGGCCAGCACGATAAGCTGCATCCGCTCAAAGAGCTCGTCGAGCTCCCCGGCCGCTCCGGCGCCTGCCCGGGCATCGGCCTCATCCCCTTGCGGCTGTGCCCCCATCAGGGGATCGTACCAGACGGCGCAGTTGGCGTGATTGAGAATATCCTCGGGAATCAGGGGAAACGCTTTCTCCAGATCCGCCGGGTGGCAGGAAAACCATACGGGAGGCTTTCCCTGCGGATCGCTCATGCCTCTGGTAATATATTTCACTTCCATTTCCGTTCTCCCTCTTTACCCTTTCCTCAATCGTCGCATTCCGGGATCTGCCAGACCCCGTTTTCAACAAAGTATTTCATCCTCTCACAAATTTCAACGGGCTGAATGCCCGGTTTTACATATGCGAGCATATTGGCCGGGCACCGCATGCAGGTCGCCGCGTAGGCGCAGCCCTCGCACTCGGCGACCCTCGGCCAGGCATTGGCCGCCTTATTCAGCGATCTCCAGGCTTTTTCAAACCCATCCCTCACCGGGAACGCTTCGAGCGCATAGAACCTGGTGCACGGATGCATGGTTCCTTTCCAGTCAATGCTAAAGCCTGATCGTCCGGCGCCGCATTCGACCCCGCATTCGCTGCACACCTGCGACGGACCGCCTATGGGAGGCAGCTCCTCTTTGGGGATCCGGATCGTCTCCTTCCCGTCGAGCGAGTTCAGCAGCGTATACATCCGCACATAATCCTCATCGCTGATCCGGTGCTCCTCTTCATCCCGGCCGGTCTCTTTTCTCGGCGTAAACAGCGTATTGCTGATCAGAACGCTTTTGCTCAGTTTCTTCACCGTGCGGATCGTCTCGAAGATCCCCTCCCCGAGGTATCGGTTCGGGGTCACCGAAATTGTCAGCGGCATCCCGGCATCCTGAAGCTTCAGGATATTCGTACGGATCCGCTCAAAGCATCTTCTGCCCGTCACTTTCTCATAAGTATCATCATCATATCCGTACAGCGTGATCCGGATCTGCGCAGGCGGATGCTCCCGGAAGAAGCTCACCCACTCATCATCGATCAGAAATCCGTTCGTCAGCACCGCGACCTCGCAGCCGAGGCTGTGCAGATACAGGTAGATCTCCTTAAATCCGGGATACGCCAGGCACTCGCCTCCGGTTAAGGTCGCCCTGATCATGCCCATCTTCCAGGCCTGCCTTATCAGCTCTTTCCACTGCTCCGCCGTCAAAACGGTCTGCGTCTTAAGCTGATCTTTCTGCAGGTGAACGTAGCACATTTTGCAGTCAAAATTGCAGAGCGGCGTCAGCTCAAACTGGCCGGTGACAGGGATGCCCCTCTCGCGTGCCTTCACCTCCAGATACCGCTTAAACCCGTCGAACCGGACGCTCTTTTCCGCTTCCTGCTCATGCCTTCTTTTCAGATATTCAAAGCCATTTTTCGGCTCACCCATCACAACCTCCGGTTAAACAAAAAAACGCCTCGAAACGAGGCGTTTTTGATCAT
Source organism: Porcincola sp. (assembly GCA_045118075.1). Taxonomy (GTDB): domain Bacteria; phylum Bacillota; class Clostridia; order Lachnospirales; family Lachnospiraceae; genus Merdiplasma. The sequence continues at coordinate 20,616 of JBGUOI010000010.1, forward strand.
ATCCTCTATTATTCGTCGCCGGGATACTCCTGTCTGTACTGGTTACCCGCCGCATCCTGCCAGGAAACTGATGAACCCAAAATGCAGGGAAGGCCTGAACCCTGACCGCTGGCTGTAACGACTTCTGAATAAGCAAACTCAAGTTTCTCAGCTTTAGGTGCTTCATATTCTTTCTTCATATGTCATATCCCTTTTTGTTTTTAATCATTTTTGAAAGATACAGTTGCAGATACTATAGCATATCCACCGGATGTTCGCAAGGGGTTGCTGGAGGGAGGCGCTGGAGGGGTCTGACCCTTTTCGCACGTTGAAGTGC
>JBGUOI010000011.1:0-23924 GCA_045118075.1 Porcincola sp.
AAGGGGGCCTTGAGAAGAAACCCTCCAATATCCTGATCTATGCGACTTCCAACCGGCGTCACCTGATCAGGGAAAATTACAGTGATAAAGAAGCGATCCGTGAAGATATGCACACTTCGGATACGGTACAGGAAAAGCTTTCCCTGGCGCACCGCTTCGGAGTGACGATCTATTTCGGATCGCCGGATAAAAAAGAGTATAATCATATCGTAGAAGTGCTGGCGCAGCGCTGCGGCGTAGTCATGAACAGGGATGAGCTTATCCTGGAAGCCAATAAATGGGAGCTGCAGCACGGCGGGCTCTCGGGAAGGACAGCGCAGCAGTTCATCGATTATGTATCAGGAACACTGATGGCACCGCGGATGGCGGAAGGGGAATGAAATGGCTAAGTATTTTGCGGCGATCGTGATCGGATCTTCCGAGACAGAGATGCGCATCTATGAATTCAATTCGAAAAAAGAAATGAAGGAGATCGACTGTGTGAGCACCAGGATCATGCTCGGCGTGGATGCCTACAGTGATCACAGGCTTGATCCGGACACGGTGAAAGATCTTTGCGAGGTATTGATCAGTTTTAAGCAGATCATGGAAAGTTATCAGGTCACCGACTATAAAGTGTGTGCGACCTCGGCCTTCCGGGAGATCGACTCCTCGATGATCACAAGAGATTACATCGAAAAACAGACCGGGATGAAGATCCAGGTCATCTCAAACTCCGAACAGCGCTTCCTGGATTATAAATCCATCGCCAGTGAGAGTGCTTCTTTCGAAGAGATCATCCGGAAAGGTACAGCCATCATCGATATGGGCGGAAGCAGCATGCAGATCTCTGTCTTTGACAATGACAAGCTGATCACGACGCAGAACATCCGTATGGGAAAGGTAACTTCCCGTGAAAAGTATCTTGATGAGGCGAAAAATCCGGCTCACTATGAAACGATCATCACGGAACTGATGGAACATGAGATGAACGGTTTCGCCAGGCTGTACCAGAAAGAACGTCAGATCATCAATATGATCGTTGCGGATCCGGATCTTCTGAATATGCTCAAGAGGCAGGGAGAAAGCTCAGGAACTGACCAGACGCAGAATATGGATGTATTCACGATCTCCAAAAAGGATTTTATGGATTTCTATCAGGAATTCATCACCCTTTCCATGGCGCAGATCGGGGAGCGGTTCCAGGTGACGGCCGATGAAGCCTCCCTTGTCATCCAGTCCATGATCTTCTGTAAATGCCTGATGTCCAACCTGGGCGCCGAGACTCTGTGGCTGATGGATGTGACGATCTGTGACGGACTGGCATATAATTACGGGATCAGTAATAAGCTGCTTGTGGAGAAACATCATTTTGAGGATGATATCGTAGCGGCTTCCAGAAGGATCGCCAAGCGGTACAAATCCAATGCGGCCCATATCAGGAACATGGAGTACCTGTGCCTTGAGATCTTTGACCGCATGAAAAAGATCCACGGAATGAAAAAACGGGACCGCCTGCTGATGCAGATCGCCGCGATTCTCCATAACTGCGGGAAATATATCAGCCTGGTGAATGTGTCCGACTGTGCTTACAACATTATCATGGCGACTGAGATCATCGGTCTGTCCCATGAGGAAAGAAGGATCATCGCGAATGTGATCCGTTACAACACAGCTCCTTTTGAATACTATGAAGAGATGGCTTCGAGGGAACCGATCGGAAGGGAAGAGTACCTGCTGATCGCCAAACTGACAGCGATTTTAAGGCTTGCAAACGCACTTGACCGAAGCCATAAACAGAAATTCCGCACCGCGCAGATCGCCCTGAAAGAAGACCGGCTGGTGATCACCGTCACCAGCGGCGCGGACCTGACACTGGAACGCCTTACGGTACAGGAAAGAGCGCCTTTCTTTGAAGAAGTGTTCAATATCAGGCCGCAGATCAGGCAGAAGAAGAAACTCGAAGGAGGGAAATAAGATGCCGCAGAATGATTTCCAGAAGAGTGAATATTATACCAACAGAGAGCTGAGCTGGCTGGATTTCAACTTCCGTATTCTTGGGGAAGCCAGGGACAAGGATAATCCGCTGTTTGAGCGGATGAAATTCCTGAGCATTACGGCATCCAACCTGGATGAATTTTTCATGGTCAGGGTCGCTTCCCTCAAAGACCAGGTGCATGCCAAATATACCAAACCCGATTTTTCGGGAATGACGAGCACGCAGCAGCTTGCCGCGATCTCGAAAAAAGCCCATGATCTGGTTGCCCAGCAGTATTCAACCTATAATCGTTCCATCCTGCCGGCCGTTCGAAGCCATGCGCTTGAACTGGTGACCACCCATGAAGACCTGGATAAAAAACAAAGGGAGTTTGCCGACAGGTATTTTGACGAAGAGATCTATCCCGTACTGACGCCGATGGCGATGGATTCTTCCCGCCCGTTTCCGCTGATTAGGAATAAGACGCTCAATATCGGCGCCCTGATCTCCAAAAAGGGAGAAAAGAGCAAGGCTCAGTTTGCCACCGTACAGGTTCCATCCGTGCTGCCGAGGCTGATCGAACTGCCCAAAAGTGAGGACGGCACCAGGAAGGCGATCCTCCTCGAACAGCTGATCGAACGCAATATCGGCAAGCTTTTCCTGAATTATGATGTGGTCTGTGCCTATCCCTACAGGATCATGCGAAATGCCGATCTGCCCATCGATGAAGATGAAGCGGATGATCTGCTTAAGGAAATCGAAAAACAGCTGAAGAAAAGACAGTGGGGCGAAGTCATCCGTCTTGAGATCGAGGATGACATGAACGACAAGCTCCTTAAGATTCTCAGAAAAGAGTTCAATGTCAAGGATGATGATATCTACCGGATTCCCGGACCTCTTGACCTGACTTTCCTGTTCAGGCTCTACGGGATCGACGGATTTGACGATATGAAGATGAAGCCCTGGACGCCTCAGCCCGTGCCGGGCCTGGTCGGTAAGGATGACCTGTTTGCGGCGATCCGTGAAAAAGATATCCTGCTTCATCATCCGTACATGACGTTTGACCCGGTGGTCCGTTTTGTCAGGAGCGCGGCGAGAGATCCTCAGGTACTGGCGATCAAGCAGACGCTTTACCGCGTCAGCGGAAATTCACCGATCGTTGCGGCACTCGCCCAGGCGGCCGAGAACGGGAAACAGGTGACCGTACTGGTGGAACTGAAAGCCCGTTTTGATGAAGAGAATAATATCCTGTGGGCGAAGATGCTTGAAAAAGCAGGCTGCCACGTTATATACGGCCTGATGGGCCTGAAGACTCACTGCAAGATCACGCTGGTAGTGCGAAGGGAAGAGGACGGTATCCGCAGGTATGTTCACCTCGGCACCGGCAATTACAATGACTCGACTGCCAAGCTCTACACTGACTGCGGTATCCTGACCTGCAAAGATTCGATCGGTGAGGATGCGACAGCTGTTTTCAACATGCTTTCCGGTTATTCTGAACCGAAGCGCTGGAACAGGCTTGCCCTGGCTCCCATCTGGCTCAGGAAGCGTTTCCTGTACCTGATCGGCAGAGAGACCGAACATGCCCTGGAGGGACGCGAGGCCAGGATCATCGCCAAAATGAATTCCCTGTGTGACCAGGAGATCATTGCGGCTCTTTACCGGGCCAGCTGCGCAGGCGTGAAGATCGACCTGATCATCCGCGGCATCTGCTGCCTGAAGGTAGGGATTCCCGGTGTGAGCGAAAACATAACCGTGCGCTCGATCGTAGGTGCTTTTCTTGAACATGCCCGCATATTCTATTTTGAAAACGGCGGATATAGTGAACTGTATATGGGAAGTGCCGACTGGATGCCCAGGAACCTTGACAGGCGGGTGGAGATCCTCTTCCCGGTCGAGGATGATGACCTGAAAAAACAGGTTCTGCATATTCTTGAGGTCCAGCTTGCGGATACCCTGAAAGCGCGCGTGCTGACAGATAAAAACGTCTATGAACGCATAGACCGGAGGGGAAAGGTAAATCTTTGCGCCCAGGATGAATTCTGCCGTGAAGCAAAAGAATCCGGCCCTGTCGATCAGGATCCTGTCCGGACGAGAGTATTCATTCCGGCTCAGCCGCTTCCGGATCCCGAAGAGGATGAGGAAAAATAAAACATCCGGCCAGGTTTTCCGGCCCGGACAAAGGAGACAGCCAATGTACAGAGACCATACAAGAACGGTCAGGATAGGTGATAAAGTGATCGGGGGAGGCAATCCCATTCTGATCCAGTCCATGACAAATACCAGAACCGATAATGTCGAGGCGACCGTTTCGCAGATCGAAGCCCTGACAAAAGCCGGGTGCGAGATCATCCGCTGTGCGGTTCCGGACCATGAGGCGGCACTTGCCCTGAAGGAGATCCGCAGACAGATCAGCATCCCCCTGGTGGCGGATATCCATTTTGACTACCGACTGGCGATCGCCGCGATCGAGAACGGCGCTGATAAGATCCGGATCAATCCGGGCAACATCGGATCCGAAGACAGGGTAAGGAGCGTCGTTTCGGCGGCCGCGGAGAGAGGCATCCCCATCCGTGTGGGTGTAAACAGCGGTTCGCTTGAAAAAGAACTGGTTGAAAAGTACGGGGGAGTCACCGCAGAAGGCCTGGTTGAATCAGCCCTGGCAAAAGCCGGGATGATCGAAGATATGGGTTATGATAATCTGGTGATCAGCATTAAATCCTCCGATGTCCTGATGTGTGACAAAGCCCATGAACTGATCGCCGAGCGTACGGACCACCCGCTTCATGTCGGAATCACAGAGGCGGGAGGACTGATAGCAGGAAACATCAAATCGGCGGTCGGACTGAGCCTGATTCTCTCTAAGGGGATCGGTGATACGATTCGTGTTTCCCTGACCGGCGACCCGGTTGAAGAGATCCGTTCGGCGAAACTGATCCTGCGGACGCTCGGCCTAAGAAAAGGCGGGATCGAGGTCGTCTCATGCCCGACTTGCGGCCGTACGCAGATCGACCTGATCGGTTTGGCCTCCAAAGTGGAAGAGATGACGAGAGACCTGCCGCTTGACCTGAAAGTAGCCGTGATGGGCTGTGTGGTCAACGGCCCCGGGGAAGCTAAAGAAGCAGACCTTGGAATCGCAGGCGGTAAAGGCAGCGGTGTGTTGATCAAAAAAGGAGAGATCATCAGGAGCGTACCCGAGGATGAACTGCTTGGCGCGCTGATGGATGAGCTGAACGCCTGGAACGGGTGATTTTTGTAATTCGGAGCAGAACATGACAAAAGGTTTTTTTGAGATATTTGAAAAAGTCCATGTATCTGAGGATTGCAGGGCTTTTCTTGAGACGGCATCGGTCACGAAGGTGACGGTCAATAAAAGCCGCACCCTGGTGCATGTCTATCTTGAATCAGACCGCCTGATTCCCAGAGAATATATCGCCCAGGCGCAGAAAGCGCTGAAGACGGCGCTGTTTCCCGGGGATGAGAAGATCACGGTGCGGATCATTGAGAAGTTCCACCTGTCCGCACAATATAATGCCAGGGTGCTGATGGATGCTTACAGGGACAGCATCCTGTTTGAACTGAAAGAACACAATATCTTTTTATACCAGATGTTCAGGAACGCGCTGCTTTCGTTTACGGAAGACAGCGCTCTTTCCATGGAACTGGAGGATTCTTTAGTCACCAGGCAGTATGTGGATGAACTCGAACATATCCTTACCAAGATATTCTGTGACCGGTGCGGCCAGGACTTTAAGCTGAATATCACGTTCAAAGAACATGCCGCCGGCAGCCAGAGCGAGATCAACAGGCAGATCATTTCGCAGGAAGTGACCCAGATCAGCCGGCGGGTGGAAGAGAGCAAGGCAGCGCCTGCGGCTGAAAAAGCCCCGGCTCCGGCAAAAAAGATTGAAGAAAAGAAGGGAAGCCGGAAAAAAGATACGAAAAAAACATCGGAAAGGACACGTACTCTTGATCCGAATATGATCTACGGCCGTGACTTTGACAACGATCCGATCCGTCTTGACCAGGTCATTCATGAAATGGGAGAGATCACCGCCCGCGGCCAGATCACCCTCATCGAAATGCGGCAGATCAGAGGTGAAAAAACGATCGTCACGATCGAACTGACCGATTTTACCGATTCGATCACGGCCAAACTTTTTGTGCCGAATGATCAGCTGGATTCCTTAAAGAGCAGGGGACTTGCCGAAAAGAACTTTATCAAAATTAAAGGAGTCACGACAGTCGACCGGTATGACGGACAGCTTACCATCGCTTCCGTATCGGGAATCAAGAAGATTCCCGATTTCCGCGAGGTAAGGATGGATACCTGGCCTGAAAAAAGAGTAGAACTTCACTGTCATACGAAGATGAGTGATATGGACGGTGTAAGCGATGTAAAGGATATCATCGGAAGGGCTATAAGCTGGGGGCACAGCGCTCTTGCCGTGACAGACCACGGGGTCGTGCAGGCATTTCCGGATGCAAGCCATGCCCTGCCCAAAGGATCTGATTTTAAAGTGATCTACGGCATGGAAGGCTATCTGGTGGATGACGAACTGGCTTTATGCGTTGATCCGAAAGGACAGAGCCTTAACGGAGACTTCGTCGTCTTTGACATTGAAACAACCGGTTTTTCTCCGGTAAGTTCAAAGATCATTGAGATCGGGGCCGTCAAGGTCAGCAGCGGAAAGATCACAGACCGGTTCAGTACGTTCGTAAATCCCGCCGAACCGATTCCATACCGGATCGAACAGCTGACGAGTATCAGTGACCAGATGGTCATCGATGCGCCGTCTATTGAAAAAGTACTGCCGGATTTTCTTGAGTTCAGCAAAGACTGCGTCCTGGTCGCTCATAATGCTTCTTTTGATATGAATTTTATCAAACAAAACTGTGAGCGCCTGGGACTTGCGGATGATTTTACATATGCGGATACGCTGATGATGGCCAGGGTCCTGATTCCCGGTCTTCATCGCTTTAAACTGGATACGGTGGCCAAAGCTGTCGGGGTCGAACTCGGACACCATCACAGGGCAGTGGATGACGCTGAGTGCACGGCCATGATATTCATCCATTTCCTTAAGCAGATGGAAGAGATGGGAATTACGGATACGGACGGTATGAACAGCCTTGTCCGTTCCGGACCGGACCTTGTCAGGAAACTGCCGTATTACCATGTGATTCTGCTGGCAAGGAATGATGTCGGAAGAGTCAATCTTTACCGGTTAGTTTCGGAATCACACCTGAAGTATTTCAGTAAGAGACCGAGAATCCCCAAAAGTCTGCTTCGCAGATATCGTGAAGGACTGCTGATCGGCTCCGCCTGTGAAGCCGGGGAACTGTACCGGGCGATCGTGCGCGGAGCCGGCGAACAGGAACTGTCATCGATCGTCAGCTTTTATGATTTCCTTGAGATCCAGCCGCTCGGAAACAATATGTTCATGACCAGGGAAGACCAGGATGAACCCAAAACGGTGGAGGATCTTAAAAACTTTAACCGGAAGGTCGTTGAGCTTGGCAGGCAGTTCGGGAAACTGACAGCTGCAACATGCGACGTGCATTTTCTCGATCCGGAAGATGAGATCTACCGCAGAATCATTATGGCCGGAAAAGGCTTCAAGGATTTTGATGACCAGCCGCCTCTTTACCTTAGAACGACCGAGGAAATGCTTCATGAATTCGAATATCTCGGAGAAGATACAGCCAGGGAGATCGTGATCACCAACACCAACCTGATCGCCGGCATGTGTGAGAAGATCTCTCCGGTCAGACCGGACAAATGTCCGCCGGTGATCGAAAATTCCGACGGAATGCTCAGGGAGATCTGCTACAACAAGGCGCACGAGATCTACGGTGAAAACCTACCCGAAGTGGTCGCTGCCCGGCTGGAGAGAGAGCTGGGCTCGATCATTTCCAACGGGTTTGCGGTCATGTATATCATCGCGCAGAAACTGGTCTGGAAATCAAATGCTGACGGTTACCTGGTCGGTTCGAGAGGATCGGTCGGTTCATCTTTTGTGGCTACGATGGCCGGAATTACGGAAGTCAATCCTTTAAGTCCGCATTATTACTGCCCGAAATGTCACTGGTCAGATTTCGATTCGGATGAAGTGAAGAAGTTCTCCGGAATGGCCGGCTGTGACATGCCCGATAAAGTATGCCCTGTCTGCGGCAGTCCCTTGAAAAAAGAAGGATTTGATATCCCGTTTGAGACTTTCCTCGGATTCAAGGGAAACAAAGAGCCGGATATCGACCTGAATTTTTCCGGGGAATATCAGTCCAAAGCCCATAAATACACGGAGGTCATTTTCGGGGCCGGACAGACGTTCCGCGCCGGTACCATAGGAACACTGGCGGACAGGACCGCTTATGGTTTTGTCAAGAAATATTATGAGGAAAAAGGGGAGGTAAAGCGTCCCTGTGAGATCAACCGGATCGTTCGCGGATGCACCGGCGTGCGCAGGTCGACCGGTCAGCATCCGGGAGGCATCATCGTCCTTCCCTACGGGGAGGATATCAATTCGTTCACCCCGGTGCAGCACCCGGCCAACGATACACAGACCGATATCATCACCACCCATTTTGATTATCATTCCATTGACCATAATCTGCTCAAGCTCGACATCCTCGGACACGATGACCCGACCATGATTCGTATGCTCGAGGATCTGACAGGAGTCAATGCCAGGGAGGTTCCGCTGGATGACAAAGCGGTCATGTCCCTGTTCCAGAACACCGAGGCGCTCGGGATCACCCCGGATCAGATCGGCGGGTGTCCGCTCGGCTCACTGGGGATTCCCGAGTTCGGCACGGAATTTGCCATCCAGATGCTTGTAGATACATCTCCGAAGTACTTCTCGGACCTCGTCCGGATCGCGGGACTGGCCCACGGAACGGATGTGTGGCTGGGGAATGCCCAGACACTGATCCAGGAAGGCAAGGCAACGATCTCTACGGCCATCTGCACCAGGGATGATATTATGATCTACCTGATCGACAAAGGCCTTGACAAAGAGCTTTCGTTTACGATCATGGAAAGTGTCCGTAAAGGGAAAGGGCTGAAACCCGAGTGGGAACAGGCCATGGCTGAGAATGATGTTCCGGACTGGTATATCTGGTCGTGCAAGAAGATCAAATATATGTTCCCGAAAGCCCATGCGGCGGCTTATGTCATGATGGCCTGGCGGATCGCATGGTTCAAGATCAATTATCCGCTGGCTTATTACGCCGCTTATTATTCGATCCGCGCATCCGGGTTCGATTATGAACTGATGTGCCGCGGAAAGGAACGGCTCCTGATGCATATGAAGGATTATGAGCAGCGCAGCGGTGAACTGAGTAAAAAGGAAGAAGATGAGTATAAGGACATGAAAGTGGTTCGGGAGATGTACGAGAGGGGCTTTTCTTTTATGCCGATCGAACTGGAAAAAGTCCAGGCGACCCGTTTTACGATCTGTGACGGGATGCTGATGCCTTCACTTTCTTCTATAGACGGAATGGGCGATAAAGCGGCTGAATCTGTGGTGGAAGCCGTAAAAGACGGGCCTTTCCTTTCAAGGGAAGACTTCAGGGCCAGGACGAAGGTCAGCAAGACGATGTCGGATCTGCTCACCGATCTTGGAATCCTTAAGGATCTGCCGGAGACGAACCAGATGTCTTTGTTTGACATGATGGCGTAGTCCTGATGCGAAAAGTTTTTTTTCGCAGGAGATTAAATTATGAAGAAAAACGTTATCCTGATGGGATTTATGGGAAGCGGAAAGACCAGTACGGGCCTTGAGCTGTCAAAGAAAACAGGCCTGCCGCTTCTTGATACCGACCGGATGATCGAGGACAGGGCCGGGATAACGATCAGCCGGATATTTGCTGAAGACGGCGAAGAGGCTTTCAGGCAGATGGAGACGCAGCTGCTTGAAAACCTTTGTCTTGAAGATGAAGTCTTTGTGATCTCGATCGGGGGCGGGATGCCCGTTCGTGAAAAAAACAGGCTGCTGCTTAAAAAGCTCGGCACGGTGATCTATCTGATGGCTTCCGATGAAGTTCTGGTTAAAAGACTTGAGGGAGATACGACCAGGCCGCTTCTGGCCAAAGGCGATCTTAAGCAGCGCATCAGGCTGCTCAAAGCCGAAAGAGAACAGATCTATCGAAGCCTGGCCGATTTTACGGTGGATACCGATCATAAAGATCCGGCAGCTGCTGCCGAAGAAATCAGTACACTTTTATCTCTTTAAAGGCGAATGCCATTTTTACTTGAAAATGTATAGGGGATAGGTTAAAATTAAGTGATTTGTAAATTTGAAGGAGGATAAGATTTATGATCTCAGCAGGCGATTTCAGAAACGGCATTACTCTGGAAATGGATGGAAATATCTATCAGATCATTGAATTCCAGCATGTAAAACCCGGTAAGGGTGCTGCCTTTGTCAGGACGAAACTGAAAAATATCATCAACGGCGGCGTCGTTGAGAAATCCTTCCGTCCGACTGAAAAATTCCCGACTGCCCGTATCGACAGGGTAGATATGCAGTATCTGTATTCAGACGGAGACCTGTTCTATTTCATGAACAATGAGACCTACGACCAGATCGCGCTCAACAGCGATACCGTCGGCGACGCACTCAAGTTCGTCAAAGACAATGAGATGGTCAAGATCTGTTCCCATAACGGAAATGTATTCGCGATCGAGCCGCCTCTGTTCGTTGAACTTGAGGTGACTGAGACAGAACCCGGACTTAAAGGCGATACCGCTACCGGAGCTACCAAACCTGCGATCGTCGAGACCGGCGCCCAGGTCATGGTTCCGCTGTTTGTCGAGATCGGCGATAAACTTAAGATCGATACCAGATCAGGGGAATATCTTTCCAGAGTCTGACACAGTAAAAATACTTTCGGAAAGAACGGCATGCAGCCTGGCTGCATGCCGTTCTTTTTTGCATAGGGTCATTTTTTTGACCGGTTGTTTTTTTGTGCTGTTGAAAGCATCAGTTTGATGCGGTTGAGCTGGTTGACTTCACTCGCGCCCGGATCATAGTCGATCGCCACGATGTTGGCTTCGGGATGGACTCTTCGGATCTCTTTGATGACACCTTTGCCGACAACATGGTTGGGAAGGCAGCCAAAGGGCTGAGTGCAGACGATGTTCATCGTCCCGGAATGTATCAGTTCAAGCATCTCACCGGTGAGAAACCATCCTTCACCGGTCTGGTTTCCGAGTGAAACGATGCCGGAAGCCATTTTTCCCAGTTCTTCAATATGAGAGGGCGGATCAAAGTGTTTGCTTTTCTCAAATTCTTCCCTCGCGGTGGAACGGATAAACTCCATAAGAGAATTGGCCCAGCCGCTGAAGACGGCAGTCGAGCGCTTTGCGTAGTGATGATCTGCCTTGAATTTCTGGTTGTAGAAGCTGTAGAGCAGGAAATCCATCAGATCGGGCACGACGGCTTCCGCGCCTTCTTTTTCGAGAAGTTCCACCAGGTGGTTGTTTGCCGCAGGGGCAAATTTGACCAGGATCTCACCAACGACACCTACGCGCGGCTTGCGCTCTCCGCTGATCGGAAGTTCGTCGAACTCGCGGATGATATTCCTGCAAAGTGTTCTGAAACCGGAGAATCCGGCACCTGTCTGCGTCAGGAATTCGATGCACTGCTTTTCGAGTTTCCGGTGAAGCTCGTCGGCGCTTCCCTTAACCTGCTCGTAAGGACGCATCCGGTACAGGCAGCGCATGAAGATATCGCCGAAGACAAGAGCAAATAATCCTTTTTTCAGCAGAGGATAGGAGATCTTGAAACCGGGATTTTTCTCAAGCCCGCTGACATTGAGTGAGATCACCGGAATCTGCTCCATGCCGGCTTTTTTAAGAGCTCTTCTGAAAAAGCCCACATAATTGGAGGCACGGCATCCGCCGCCGGTCTGCGTCATCAGGATAGCCGTCTTATCCAGGTCGTATTTTCCGGACTGGAGTTCTTCCATCATCTGACCGACAACGATCAGCGAGGGATAGCACGCATCATTATTTACATATTTAAGTCCCATGTTCACGGCTTTGCGCTCATCCGGGTCGACTACGACCGTTTTATAACCGGACGCGCTGAAAGCTGCAGCGATCATATCAAAATGAATGGGAGACATCTGCGGACAAAGGATCGTATAATCCCTGCGCATCTGTTTCGTAAACGGTACACGGCCGCTGCTGGCAGGAACGATCTGCCGCTTGATCTGTCTCATTTCCCGAACGCGGATAGCGGCGATCAGGGAACGCACACGGATTCGGGCTGCGCCGAGATTATTGACCTCATCGATCTTCAGGCAGGTATAGATCTTGCCCGAATTGGAGAGAATATCGGCGACCATGTCCGTTGTTACGGCGTCAAGGCCGCATCCGAAAGAATTAAGCTGGATCAGGTCCAGGTCATCCCTGGTCTTGACGAAATTGGCGGCTGCATAGAGCCTGGAATGATACATCCACTGGTCCAGTACGATCAGGGGACGCTCAACCGGGCTTAAATTGCTGACCGAATCTTCCGTTAAAACAGCAATGCCGTAGGAGTTGATCAGTTCGGGGATGCCGTGGTGGATCTCCGGATCGATATGGTAGGGGCGGCCTGCCAGAACGATGCCGTGCCTTCCGGTCTGCTCCAGATAAGAGAGCGTTTCAGCACCTTTTTCATACATTGCCCTGCGGCACCTGTCCATCTCTTCCCAGCCATGTGAGACAGCCTGCGCGATCTCGGCGCGGGGTATATCCGGGAAGATGCGTTCAAGTTCCCTGCGCACGGTATCCATGTCCGTGAAAGCGATGAAAGGATTTTCAAAGCGAATGCCGGCAGCCTTCAGATCTTCCACATTGTTTTTGATGTTTTCGGCATACGAGGTAACGATCGGGCAGTTATAATGGTTGGGGGAATCCTTAAACTCGGTGCGCTCATAGGGAACACACGGGTAAAAGATATAGGGAACCTTCTGCTCGATCAGCCATTGGATATGGCCGTGCACCAGTTTGGCCGGGTAGCACTCCGATTCGCTGGGAATCGATTCGATTCCGAGCTCATAGATCTTCCTGGTGGAAGTGGGGGAGAGCACGACCCGGAATTTAAGATCGGTAAAGAAGGTATGCCAGAACGGATAGTTCTCGTACATGTTAAGGACCCTCGGGATCCCGACCTTTCCCCGGACGGCTTCATCATCTGAGAGCGGTTCGCGTCCGAAGATGAGTTGATACTTGTATTCAAACAGATTGGGAAGATGGTCCTTGTTTTTTTCCTGGCCGATTCCGCGCTCACAGCGATTTCCGCTGATATACTGACGTCCGCCCGAGAAGCGGTTTACCGTCAGCCGGCACTGGTTCGTGCAGCCTCTGCACTTTGCCATATGCGTCGTGAACTGAAGGGCGTTGATCTGATCGATCGAGAGCATGGAGGTTTCCGTTCCTTCCGTATACCTTTCCCTCGCGATCAGGGCTGCGCCGAAAGCTCCCATGATACCGGCGATATCGGGACGGATCGCTTCGCACTGAGCGATCTGTTCAAAAGCGCGCAGGACCGCGTCATTGTAGAAAGTACCGCCCTGTACGACGATATGCGAACCGAGCTGCGCGGCATCAGAAACTTTAATGACCTTGTAAAGGGCATTCTTTATAACTGAATAGGCCAGACCGGCTGAGATGTCCGAAACCTCGGCGCCTTCTTTCTGAGCCTGTTTAACCTTGGAATTCATAAAGACCGTGCATCGTGTGCCAAGATCGATCGGATGGGAGGCAAAAAGCGCCTCCTTAGCGAAATCCTGGACACTGTAGCCCAGTGACCGGGCAAAAGTCTCAATAAAGGAACCGCACCCGGAGGAGCAGGCCTCGTTGAGCTGGACGGAATCGACGGTCTCATTCTTGATCTTGATGCACTTCATATCCTGTCCGCCGATATCGAGGATACAGTCCACCTCAGGATCAAAGAAGGATGCGGCATAGTAATGGGAGACCGTCTCGACTTCACCCTCATCGAGCATCAGCGCAGCTTTGATCAGGGCTTCGCCGTATCCCGTAGAACAGGAATAGACGATCTGGGCCGTGTTCGGGAGAAGATCGTAGATCTCCTGCATGGCTTTGATGGAAGTCTTCAGCGGACTGCCGTTATTATTGCTGTAGAAAGAATAGAGCAGAGAACCGTCTTCACCGATCAGGGCGGCTTTTGTGGTCGTCGATCCGGCATCGATGCCAAGGAAGCAATTTCCGCGGTACGAGGTGAGCGGTGCCGTCTTTACATTGTAGGCATCCTGTCTTGCGCAGAAATCCTTATAATCGTCCTCGGTGGCAAAGAGCGGCTGCATCCTGGCTACTTCAAATTCCAGACGGATTCCGCGTTCAAGACGCTGCGCCAGTTCTTCAAGTGAAATGGCAGCTGTATCAGCCGGTGTGTTGAGGGCTGAGCCGATCGCTGCGAAAAGATGAGAATTATCCGGAATAATGGTGTGTTCCTCATCCAGTTTAAGCGTACGGATAAAGCATTCCCTCAGCTGGTCAAGAAAATGGAGCGGTCCGCCTAAAAAGGCCACATGTCCGCGGATGGGCTTGCCGCACGCAAGACCGCTGATCGTCTGGTTGACGACGGCCTGGAAAATAGAGACAGACAGGTCCTCCTTGGTAGCGCCTTCATTGATCAGGGGCTGAATGTCTGTCTTCGCAAATACACCGCACCTGGCGGCTATGGGATAGACGGCTTTATAGTTTTTTGCATACTCATTAAGTCCTGCCGCATCTGTCTGGAGCAGGGAGGCCATCTGATCGATAAAAGAGCCGGTGCCGCCGGCGCAGATACCATTCATCCTCTGTTCGATGCTGCCCCGGTCAAAATAGATGATCTTGGCATCTTCGCCGCCAAGTTCGATCGCGACATCTGTCTGGGGAGCATAGTGCTGAATCGTTGTGGAGACAGCGATCACTTCCTGCACAAAGGGAACTTCAAGATGATTTGCAAGGGTAAGTCCTCCGGAACCTGTAATTACCGGTTTTACATTGAGCGGTCCCGTCTGGGCGAGCGCTTTTCTGGTAAGTGCGGAAAGCGTTTCCTGGATATTGGCAAAATGCCGTTCGTAATCAGAAAAGACAAGGCGGTAACGAGAATCGAGAAGAGCCACTTTTACAGTCGTGGATCCGATGTCTATTCCGAGATAATATGTACTGCCTTTTGTTTTATGCTGTGTTTTTATATCTTTTTCTGCCATACAGACAAACAGTCGTATTTAGACTGTACCTCCAATCTGACGCACAAAATGAAATGACTGCATCGAATCAAAGAGTGATTATACGATAAACACCGGTGAATTTCAAATATGACTTCATATTAAATATAAATTTTATGCTTTTTTTACACTTGCCTGCAGACAGCACAGGCTTTATGATAAAGTTCAGATGCCATCCGGGAGGAAAAAACATGAGTGGATCATATACTTTGAAAAAAACACAGGGAAGAGCCAGAAGAGGGGAATTCGTGACAGTGCACGGGACCATCCAGACACCTGTCTTTATGAATGTCGGTACCGTCGCTGCGATCAAAGGCGCAGTCTCAACGGATGATCTTCGCGGTATCGGCACGCAGGTAGAGCTTTGCAACACCTATCATCTCCATGTTCGACCGGGCGACGATCTTGTTGCCAGGATGGGAGGGCTTCACCGTTTTATGAACTGGGACAGGCCGATCCTGACCGATTCCGGCGGATTCCAGGTCTTTTCTCTTTCATCTCTTCGGAGCATTAAGGAAGAAGGCGTTTCCTTCCGGTCACACATAGACGGCAGGAAGATATTCATGGGTCCGGAAGAGAGCATGCGGATCCAGTCCAATCTTGCCTCAACGATCGCAATGGCCTTCGATGAGTGTCCTTCTTCAGTCGCAGATTATGAATATGTCCGAAGGTCGGTTGACCGCACTTACCGCTGGCTGGTACGATGCCGTGATGAGATGGCGGTTCTGAACAGCCAAAAGGGAACCATCAATCCCGACCAGTGCCTGTTCGGAATAAACCAGGGAGCCATCTATGACGACCTTAGAATCGAACATGCGAAAAAGATACGGGAACTGGACCTGGACGGATATGCCATCGGCGGACTGGCAGTAGGTGAGACACATGAACAGATGTATCATATCCTCGATGTAACGGTTCCTTACCTGCCGCAGGACAAACCGATCTACCTTATGGGAGTGGGAACACCGGCCAATATTCTCGAAGGTGTGGAGAGAGGCGTGGATTTCTTCGACTGCGTTTATCCTTCCAGGAACGGAAGGCACGGCCATGTCTATACGAACAAAGGAAAGCTGAACATGTTCAATGCCTGTCACGCAGAGGATGATGCTCCCATCGAGGAGGGCTGCGACTGCCCGGCCTGCAAAAGCTACAGCCGCTCATACATACATCATCTTCTCAAGGCTAAGGAGATGCTCGGGATGAGGCTTTGCGTACTTCATAATCTCAGGTTTTACAACCGGATGATGGAAGAGATCAGAGATGCGCTCGATAACGGGACTTTTGATGAATATAAAAAACAGAAATTGGACGGGATGGAAAATAAGACTTGAAGCAGTGCTTTAAAATGTGTATGATATAGCATGTTGAATATGATCATTATGGAGGATCAATGAATATGATGAATTTACTGAGTGAAGGAGCTGCAGCAGCCGGCGGCGGCGGTCTTATGATCATGCTCGCTTATATTGTGATCATCGGTGCGGCGATGTACTTTATGGCTATTCGCCCGCAGCGAAAGGAAGCCAAGAGGATGGCTGCCCTGCTTTCATCCCTGGAGGTTGGCGATGTAGTCGTGACAACCAGCGGTTTCTACGGTGTCGTGATCTCTATTGAAGATGATGACTGCATCGTGGAATTCGGCAACAACAAGAACTGCCGCATCCCCATGCGCAAATCCGCGATCGCGGAAGTGGAGAAAACCGGCAGCGACCAGTGATCCGTTTTTGATCCTGCCGGGACAACAGGACCTGTACACACAGACTCCTGCTGAAAAAAAGGAACGTGCCGAACACGTTCCTCATTTTTTTGTTATCCCGGTTTTATAAAGAAAGCATTTCCTGCTTTCAGTCATTTTTATCCGCTTCGGGCTCGGGAAGGGATGAATGGATATTCTTGACCGTTCTTAATATATAGTGAGACCTCGTCAGGCGAACACCGGAACAGTCTTTGATCCGGTTATGGATCTGCTCAAGGTGATCAGATGAACGGCAGCAGATCTTCAGGACAAAATCAAATTCACCGGTCATATAATAGCATTCAATAATATTGGGCATATCCCTGACGGCGGCGATAAATTCATCATTATAGCGGGGATGGTCCATACTGACTTCCATCATGACGGTGATGTCATTGCCTGCTTTGGCGTCATTGATGATTGCGGTGTATGCTTCGATCAGACCGCTTTTTTCCATTTTTTTGATACGCTCGATCACGGTTGAGACGGAAAGATGGATGGTCTTGCTGATATCGGAAGCCGTCTGCCTTGCATTATTGCGAAGCTCGCTGATGATCTGATAATCAAGTTTATCCATATTAAGGTTCTCCTTTATTTATTGTGCGCTTCCTGTTTAAAAACTGAAATGATTTTTATGCGCATGAATTATTATAACATATTTTCGGGCATGCGGGTTGAAATATAAAAAAAAATACATTAATATAGATGGAAATGCGCCTAAAAGGAGTTATTTATGAGATACAAGATCACTGTGACCGGCGGGGACGGAATCGGACCCGAAGTCACTAAACAGGCCTGGAAAGTGCTTGTCAGGGCCGGATCGTGTTTCAACTTCGAACTGGAGAGAAAGGACGCGCTTCTTGGCGGTGCTTCTATTGAGGAGACCGGTCTGCCGATCACTGATGAGACTGTAAAGGCCTGCCGGGAAAGTGACGCGGTCTTTCTTGGGGCTGTAGGCGCAGATGCGTCGGTGAGTCCGTGGTATCGTCTGGAGGCGTCGAAGAGACCGGAGGCGGGGCTTCTGGCACTTAGGAAGGCACTCGGCGTTTTTGCCAACCTGCGTCCCGCAAAACTGTATGGTCCCCTTAAAGATAACAGTCCGCTTCGCAGCGACATCCGTGATAGAGGGATCGATCTAATGATCATCCGTGAGCTGACAGGCGGCCTCTATTTCGGAGAAAGGCAGACAGTTTTTGAAAACGGCCTGGAAAAAGCGGTCGATACGCTCACTTACACGGAAGAAGAGATCAGAAGAATAGCGGAAGCAGCGTTTACGCTGGCCGGGACGAGATCCGGAAAGGTGACCCTGGTCGATAAGGCGAACGTTCTTGATTCTTCCAGGCTCTGGCGAAAGGTGGTCAGCCGGGTGGCTTCACGGTTTCCGGATATCCGCCTGGAGTACATGCTGGTCGATAACTGCGCCATGCAGCTAGTGCGTGATCCGTCACAGTTTGATGTGATCCTGACCGAGAATATGTTCGGAGATATACTCTCCGACGAAGCCGGGATGATCACCGGATCGATCGGAATGCTGCCGTCAGCTTCTCTTAACGAAAACCTGTTCGGCTTATACGAACCTTGTCACGGTGCGGCTCCGGACCTGGCCGGTACCGGAAAAGCCAATCCTCTTGCCGCCATTTTGTCGGCAGCCATGATGCTGCGCTATTCCCTGAAACAGGCCGTAGCAGCAGATGCGGTCGAGAAGGCAGTTGAAAAAGTGCTCAATGACGGATACCGTACACCGGATATCTGTTCGGAAGGAATGATAATGACCGATACCGAGAGAATGGGCAGCCTTGTTGCGGATGCTGTCGAAATGGTATCCATGGAATATTATGATGGGAGGAAATGACCATGAAAAGTGATGCAGTCAAAAAAGGTATCCAGCAGGCACCGCACAGATCCCTGTTCAACGCGCTCGGACTTACTGCGGAAGAGATGAGAAGACCGCTGGTCGGTATCGTCAATTCATATAATGAGATCGTACCGGGACATATGAATCTCGATAAGATCACCCAGGCTGTCAAACTCGGTGTGGCTATGGCCGGCGGGGTTCCCAGGGAATTTCCGGCTATCGCTGTCTGTGACGGCATTGCCATGGGACACCAGGGCATGAAGTATTCGCTGGTGACCAGAGACCTGATCGCCGATTCAACAGAAGCCATGGCGATCGCGCATCAGTTTGACGCACTTGTAATGATCCCGAACTGTGATAAGAATGTTCCGGGACTTCTGATGGCCGCGGCCAGACTGAATATCCCGACGATCTTTGTTTCGGGCGGACCGATGCTCGCCGGACATGTCAGCGGAAGAAAGCGTTCTCTCTCCTCTATGTTTGAGGCAGTCGGAGAGCATGCCGCCGGCAAACTTTCCGACGATCAGGTGACGGAATTTGAAAACAAGGTCTGTCCCACCTGCGGTTCCTGCTCGGGTATGTACACAGCCAACAGCATGAACTGCCTGACCGAGGCACTCGGCATGGGCCTTAAAGGCAACGGAACGATCCCGGCTGTCTATTCCGAGAGGATCAGGCTTGCCAAAGAAGCCGGCATGCAGGTCATGGAACTGCTCAGACAGAATATTAGGCCGCGTGATATCATGACAAAAGAAGCTTTCATGAACGCTCTTACCGTTGATATGGCGCTCGGCTGCTCGACCAACAGCATGCTGCATCTTCCTGCGATCGCCCATGAAGCCGGTGTGGAACTGAATGTGGACATCGCCAACGAAGTGAGTGCAAGGACACCCAACCTGTGCCATCTTGCCCCGGCAGGCCCCACCTACATGGAAGACCTGAATGAGGCGGGCGGCGTCTATGCGGTCATGAACGAACTTTCCGGGAAAGGCCTGCTCAATCTCGACTGCCTTACCTGTACAGGACGCACGGTCGGAGAAAACATTAAAGGCTGCGAGATCCTTGACAAAGAAGTCATCAGGCCTCTTTCAAATCCGTTCAGCGAGACCGGCGGACTGGCTGCGCTGAAGGGCAATCTTGCACCGGATTCCGGTATCGTCAAACGCTCGGCCGTCGTGCCTGAGATGATGGTCCATGAAGGTCCGGCGCGCGTGTTTGACTGCGAGGAAGATGCCATTGAAGCCATCCTGGGCGGTAAGATCAATCCCGGGGATGTCGTCGTTATCCGCTATGAAGGACCCAAGGGCGGACCGGGTATGCGCGAAATGCTCAACCCGACTTCCGCTATTGCCGGAATGGGCCTGGGCTCAACCGTCGCCCTGATCACAGACGGCCGTTTCTCAGGAGCTTCCAGAGGTGCTTCGATCGGACACGTTTCACCTGAAGCGGCAGTCGGCGGACCGATCGCACTGGTGGAAGAGGGTGACCTGATCCGCATCGACATTCCCGGCCTTAAGCTTGAGCTTATGGTGGATGATGCCGAGCTTGAAAAGAGAAGAGCTGCCTGGAAGCCCAGACAGCCGAAGATCACTACCGGATACCTTGCACGCTATGCGGCCATGGTGACGAGCGGAAACCGCGGAGCCGTGCTCGAGATCCCCGGAAAAGACTGAAAAACCTGTATTTAAGAGGAGAATATCATCATGAAACTGACAGGTTCACAGATCCTCATCGAATGCCTGAAAGAACAGGGCGTGGATACCGTCTTCGGTTATCCCGGAGGGGCTATCTTAAACGTCTATGATGAATTATATAAACACAGTGATGAGATCCGTCATGTGCTGACCTCTCACGAGCAGGGAGCATCCCATGCAGCCGACGGCTATGCGAGGGCGACCGGCCGGGTAGGCGTATGCCTGGCTACTTCCGGTCCCGGCGCAACCAATCTGGTGACCGGCATCGCGACTGCCTATATGGACAGCGTGCCGATGGTTGCCATTACCTGCAATGTCGGCAACGCCCTTCTCGGGCGGGACTCGTTCCAGGAGATCGATATTACGGGTGTTACGATGCCCATCACAAAACATAATTATATCGTAAAGGATGCTTCGAGACTTGCCAGTGTTATTCGAAGCGCCTTCAGGATCGCTAAAGAGGGAAGACCCGGCCCGGTGCTTGTTGACATCACCAAGGATGCCACGTCCGACCTGGCGGATTATTTCCCTTCCGTTCCCGAACCGATCGGTCCTTCGGATGTCAATATAAGAACAGCCGATCTTGAGACGGCCGTTTCCATGATCGCTAAATGCAGACGCCCGTTTATCCTTGTCGGCGGAGGAAGCGTGATCTCGAATGCCAATAAGGAACTGATAGAGTTTGCCGAAAAGATCGACGCTCCCGTAGCAGATACTTTGATGGGCAAAGGCGGTTTTGACGGGACATCGCCCCGATACACGGGAATGCTCGGCATGCACGGCACAAAGGCCTCTAATCTGGGAGTCGCACAATGCGACCTTCTGATCACGGTCGGAGCCCGATTCAGTGACCGTGTGACCGGCAATGCCAAAAAGTTCGGAAGACACAGCAAGATTCTGCAGATCGATGTCGATGCTGCGGAGATCAATAAAAATGTCATCGTAGATGCAAGCATCATCGGAGACGTGAGAGAAGTTCTTTTAAGGCTTCTTCCGATGCTCCAGGAAATGAAGCATACGGAGTGGATGGAGAAGATCAGCCAGATCGCTGAAAAATATCCGCTCAAATACGATCAGAAGGCACTTACCGGCCCCGGTATCATTGAAGATATTTACAAGTTCACTAAGGGAGACGCCATCATCGTTACGGATGTCGGACAGCACCAGATGTGGGCGGCCCAGTTTTTCCGCTACAAAGAGCCGCATACATTCCTCACTTCCGGCGGTCTTGGTACGATGGGCTACGGTCTCGGAGCTGCGATCGGCGCCAAGGTAGGCCGCCCCGAAAAGACGGTCATCAATATCGGCGGAGACGGCTGTTTCCGCATGAACATGAATGAGATGGCAACGGCTGCCCGGTATAATATCCCGGTGATCGAAGTTGTAGTCAACAATCATGTTCTGGGTATGGTCCGCCAGTGGCAGACTCTGTTCTACGGCGGAAGATATGCGCAGACCGTTTTAAACGACGGTGTGGACTTTGTTAAAGTTGCGCAGGCTCTCGGAGCGGACGGAATCCGGGTCGAGAAGAGAGAAGATTTCATTCCTGCGCTGAAAAAAGCGGTCGAATCGGGCAGACCGATGCTGATCGACTGCCATATCGACTGTGACGACAAAGTATTTCCGATGGTACCCGCAGGGCGTGCGATCGAGGATGTCTTTGACCAGGATGACCTGGAAGAAAGAGAAAAAGAGTAACCGTTCAATAACAGATTCACAGGAGGAACTTGGATTATGAGCAGAGTGTACAACTTTTCTGCAGGACCGGCCGTACTCCCCGAGGAAGTATTAAGGGAAGCGGCGGAAGAGATGATGGATTACAGAGGATGCGGAATGTCCGTGATGGAGATGAGTCACCGATCTAAAATGTTCGACGATATCATCGGCCGGACCGAGCAGGACCTGCGTGACCTGCTGCAGATCCCGGACAATTATAAAGTCCTTTTCCTGCAGGGAGGCGCTTCACTTCAGTTCGCCATGATCCCCATGAACCTGATGAAAAACCGGAAAGCGGATTATATCGTGACCGGCCAGTGGGCAAAGAAAGCCTACGAAGAGGGCGGCAAATACGGCACAGCCGTCAAGATCGCCTCCAGCGAAGACCGCACATTCAGCTATATTCCCGACTGCTCGGATCTTCCGATCGATGAGGATGCGGATTATGTCTATATCTGCGAGAACAATACTATCTACGGCACGAAATTTAAGACGCTTCCCAACACAAAAGGAAAACTTCTTGTTGCGGATGTTTCTTCGTGTTTTCTCTCAGAGCCTCATGATGTAGAAAAATACGGCATTATCTACGGCGGTGTCCAGAAAAACGTGGGGCCGGCCGGTATGGTGATAAGCATCATCCGGGAGGACCTGATCACTGACGACGTGCTTGAAGGCACGCCCACCATGATGAAGTTCAAGACCCACGCTGATTCCAATTCCATGTACAATACGCCGAACTGCTACTGCATCTATATCTGCGGTAAAGTCTTCCAGTGGCTTAAAAAGCAGGGCGGATTAAGTGCCATGAAGGAAAAGAATGAAAAGAAAGCTGCCATTCTCTATGATTTCCTCGATCAGAGCCGTCTTTTCAAAGGAACCGTTGATAAGAAAGACCGCTCCCTGATGAACGTACCGTTTGTTACGGGTGACCCGGACAAAGATGCGGATTTTGTGAAAGCAGCTGCCGCGGCAGGTTTCGTTAATCTCAAAGGCCACCGTTCTGTCGGCGGCATGAGAGCGTCCATCTACAATGCCATGCCCGAGGAAGGCGTCATCAGGCTTGTTGACTTTATGAGAGAATATGAGAAGGAGCATCTTTGATCATGTACAGATATAAGTGTCTCAACCCCATTTCCAGGGTAGGCCTGGACCGGTTCAATGCGGAATATGTTTCCGTTGAAAATATTGAGGATGCCGACGCGGTACTTGTCCGCAGCGCCGACATGCATTCTGTTTCACTTCCCGACAGTGTTCTGGCGATCGCCAGGGCAGGTGCCGGCGTCAACAATATCCCGATCGACGAGTATGCCGGACAGGGAATCGTTGTTTTCAATACTCCCGGCGCGAATGCGAACGGAGTGAAAGAGATGGTGTTTGCCGGCATGCTGCTTGCCGCAAGGGATGTTACGGAAGGAATCAACTGGGTCTCATCTCAGGTCGATAATCCTGACATTTCCAAACAGACTGAAAAAGAGAAAAAGCGTTTTGCGGGCAGCGAGCTTTCGGGAAAAACGCTCGGCGTCATCGGCCTCGGAGCCATCGGAGTGCTGGTTGCCAATGCAGCTACGCACCTTGGGATGGAAGTATACGGATATGATCCTTATATTTCCGTAGATGCCGCATGGAGCCTCTCGAGAAGTATCCGCCATATCAACGATGTCAACCGGATCTACCGAGAGTGTGATTATATTACGATCCATGTACCGCTTAATGATAATACGCGCGGCATGATCG
>JBGUOI010000012.1:0-6302 GCA_045118075.1 Porcincola sp.
GAAAGGCATGATCGATGCGGTAGCGGTCGGCAACCTGTTTGAAGCCCCGTCTGCTGAAGTTTTTCTGGAAGCGATCCGGCAGGCCGACCAGGGAGAGGGAGTCCTGTGTATTCACGGCAATTATCCTCTGGATAACCGCTGTGTTGAGGAGGCGGTCCGTCTGGCCAGGTCAGAAGGCATTCGCGTGGAGCGTGTGAGCGCGAACGATGATGTAGCGACCATCTCAGAGGACGGCGACCGGAGCAAAAGCCGAGGACTTGCCGGCGAAGTACTTCTCTGGAAGATCGCCGGTGCCGCCAGCATGGCAGGGAAAAGTCTTGAGGAGATCACGGATCTGTGCCGGCGGGCAAACTTAAACACCCGCAGCATAGGAGTTGCCTTCGCGGCATGTATCCGGCCGGAAGTCGGCGTTCCTAACTTTGAGGTCGTTGAGGGAACGATGGAGTTTGGGATCGGGCATCACGGTGATCCCGGACTGTCCTCCTATAAAATGCGTCCGGCAAACGAGATCGCTGACCTGGTAATGGAGAAACTGCTCGCCGTCTATCCTGAAGACGAACAACAGTCGGTGACGGTGATGGTATCCGGCCTTGGTGCCACGACGCAGATGGAGCTTTATATCCTGTACAACAGGATCGCAGACATACTGAAGACACGCGGAATCGGGATCAGTCATTCCTTCGTCGGCAATTATTTTACATCCCTGGACATGCAGGGAGTGTCCGTTACGCTGATGAAGATGGATGAGGAGCTGGATAAACTGATCGCGGAAGACGCCCAGAGCATTTTCGGCTGATCCGGGGAAAGGAGCGGACATGAATTACAGGGAATACGGCACTAAAATACTGGAAGAGCACAGAAAGGTCATCGATACGCTTAACGAGGAGGATCTCAGGCGTTTTATCGAGACGGTCAAGAAATATGACAGGATCTTCTGCATCGGTGTAGGCCGCGAGGGCATGGAGACCAGGGCTTTTGCAATGCGCCTGATGCATATGGGCAAGGAAGTTCACTGGATCTGGGATGATACGACGCCGCATATCGGCGAGGGAGACCTGCTGATCGCCACGCTCGGCGACGGCCGCATCGGTCATATTGATTATGTCTGCCGCAGAGCGAAGGAAGCAGGCGCTTTCATCTATGTCGTCACGGGATCCCCCAGCGGCGAGACAGCTAAAAACGTGGCGGATGATGTATTTTTTATCCCGGCCGCTGTTTACCGCGGCACTGATCCGGTAGTCGAATCTTTCCAGCCGATGGGCAATCTCTTTGAACAGAGCCTTCTGATCACGTTCGATATCGCCGTAATGATGATCGTGGATGAGACGGAAGGACTGACATTTGAGAAGATGTCCGGAAGGCACCGCAACATTGAATAGGCACACGGTGTGTTTATTATAAAATCAAAAGGAGGTAGTAGTAATGAAGAAACAGATGGCACTTGTCCTTACAGGACTGATGGCAGCAGGAATGGCCATGAGCGCTTTTGCAGCGAGCGGTGACGAGGAATTCACCATCGCGCTGTGCGCAAAGACAGAAGGTATCGCATGGTTCGATGACATGCGTGTCGGTGTTGACGAGTTCAATGCGGATCATGATGACTGCTATTCGTACGAGATCAACCCGGAAGGTTCCGATGCCGCAAAACAGAACGCTATGCTCGAAGACCTGATCTCCCAGGGTGTTGACGCGATCTGCTGCGTACCGGTAGATGCTCAGGCTGTAGCTGCAACTCTGCAGAAAGCCAGAGATCAGGGTATCGTCGTTGTTACCCACGAGGCATCCGATATCCTCGACTCCGTTGACTACGACATGGAAGCATTTGACAACGACTACTTCGGAACCCTGTACGGCCAGTACCTGGCTGAGGCCATGGGCGGCGAAGGCCAGTGGTTCGGCGCTGTCGGCGGCCTTGGAATGACCACCCATATGCAGTGGTTCAATTCCTGCGTGAAATATCTGGAAGAGAACTATCCGGATATGGAACTGGTCAACCCGGACGGCATCCCCGGTGAGGAAGACAACAACGAGCAGACCGCTTATGACCTGGCACTGCAGGCAATCGCTGCTTATCCGGATCTGAAAGGTCTTATGGACACCGCTGCTTCTTCCAACGGCATGGCTCTTGCTCTTGAAGAGAACGGCCGTACCGATATCAAACTGGTTGGTCTTGCAACTCCGTCCCAGGGCGGTGCTTACATCGAAGACGGCACCCAGTATGTAGGCCTTTGCTGGAGACCTGCTGATGCCGGTTACACCACCGTTGAGATCGCTTACAAGATCCTGAAGGGCGAAGAGATCACTTCTGACACCACCTTCACCAAACCCGGTTATGAGACCGTTACTGTTGAAGGCAACCTTGTAACCGGTAATGCTCCGCTGGTCTTCACAGCTGAGAACATCGGCGACTATGCCGGAACATTCTGATCGGACCGGTCAGTAAGAAAGGTGCCGCTGGTCTGATTAAGACATTGGCACGATCAAGAATCATATGGTGCGGGCAATAAGCCCGCACCTGTTGTATAACTGCAGAATACGGCAGGAGGAGTTGGTCAGATGGCAGGAACGAATAATATAGTGGAAGCCGAACACATCTGCAAGAGCTATGTTGGCGTCCAGGCGCTGGATGATGTGAGCATCACGATCAAGGAAGGTGAGATCAAATGTCTTGCCGGTGAGAACGGATGCGGAAAATCCACCTTTGTCAAGATCATTGCGGGTGTGGAAAATGCGACATCCGGTACCATCAGGATCGGCGGAAAGGAAATGACAAAGCATACCGCGAAGGACGCGATCGACGCCGGTATCCAGGTCATTTTCCAGGATCTGTCCCTTTTCAATGCAATGTCCGTCGCCGACAATATTGCGATGAACAAGCTGATCAAAGAGGGAAAACCGCTGACAAACCAGAAGGAGATCCGGAAGATCGCCTCTGATGCGCTTGCGCTGATCGGTGTTGACATCCCGCTGGACGCACAGATCCAGGAGCTGTCCATTGCCAACAGGCAGCTGATCGCGATCTGCCGTGCACTGGCACTGGATGCAAAGCTGCTGTTCATGGATGAACCTACGACAGCACTCACGAAAAATGAAGTGGACAGTCTTCTTGACATTGTCATGGGGCTGAAAAAGAGAGGAATTGCGGTCGTCTTCATCAGCCACAAGCTGGATGAGGTGATGAGGATCGCAGACAGTATCACAGTTATCAGAGACGGACATAAAATCGGCGATTTTGCGGCTTCCGAGATCGATTCAAAGAAGCTGGCTTACTATATGACAGGCCGTGAGGTGGACTATCAGCAGTACGAGCGCAAAAACGATGCCGAGGATGCGCTGCTGGAAGTAAAGAACCTCACGAAAAAAGGAAACTTTGAGGATATAAGCCTGAAGCTTCGCAAAGGCGATATCCTGGGGCTGACCGGCCTTCTCGGTGCCGGCCGGACCGAACTGGCCTTTTCCATCTTCGGAATGAACAAGCCCGACAGCGGTGAGATCTACGTGGAGGGGAAGAAGGTCACGATCAACAATCCGGACGATGCGATCGATCTGGGGATCGGTCTGGTGCCGGAAGAAAGAGCGATCCAGGGACTTTTCCTTTCCAAATCCGTAAACGAGAACGTGGCGGCAGCCATTCTCAAGAGAATCAAAGGCTTCCTCGGCAGCATCGATTCAAACAAATCCCGTGAACTTTCACGGAAGGCGATCGACCAGTTCAGGATCAAGGTATACAACGAGGATACCGTGATCAGCACTCTTTCGGGCGGCAATCAGCAGAAAGCGCTGATCGCCAGGTGGGCAGCCACCGGTCCGAGGATCTTCATTCTGGATACGCCGACCGTAGGTATCGATATCGGCTCAAAAGCAGAGATCTACGAATACATTCAGCAGTTCGCGGCCGAAGGGACCGGCGTGATCCTGATCTCGGACGAGGTGGAAGAGATCGTTGCCAACTGCAACCGCGTGATCGTCATGTTCGACGGACACAAGGTAAAGGAGTATACGGAAGAAGAAATGAAGGCTCCGGATATCAAGGAGCAGATCAACAGGCTGGTTGAGTCCGGCAAACCCGGAAAGGAGGCCGCAGAAGAATGAAATTCTTAAAGAAGATCGATAACACACAGCGGTTCCTGATCGTCATCATCGTCTTGTACTGCATCCTTGTACAGAGCAGAAACTCGGCATTTTTAAGCATGGCGACCCTCTTTACGATGTTCCGCTCGGCAGCGGGCACCATTATTCTGTCGATGGGCGTTCTGATGGTCATGATCTCGGGCGGCATTGATGTATCCTTCCCGGCCATCGCCATCTTCGGCGGATACACATCCCTGAGGATCTGCATGGCATGCGGTATCCAGAGCATGTTCCTCACATTTGCGATCTCCATCGCGATCGGCATTGTGCTCGGAATCGGAAACGCTGTCCTGATCAACATCCTGAAGCTTGAACCCTTCATCATCACACTCTCGACAGCCAGCGTATATTTCGGTCTGATGACCATTCTGGTCGGCACAAAGAATGTAGGCGCCACGGATCTTCCGGCCCAGTTCAAGACGCTGAGCAAAATGAAACTGATCACCACCACAAACCAGTACGGCGGAGAAATCGGTCTTTCGGTCTTTATCATTCCGGTTGCGATCTGCGTAGTGCTGACGTGGTTCATCTTAAGAAAAACACTGATCGGAAAAGGCATCTTCGCTATGGGCTGCAACAATGAGGCGGCCAGAAGAGCCGGCTTCAACGTAAACCTGCTGCGTGTCTTCATCTTCGGATACGCAGGCTTTCTGGCAGGTGTCATGGGCATCATCTACATCGCCGGCACCAACTCAGTCAACCCGGTTTCCCTGGTCGGAACGGAGATGAGCGTCATCGCCTGCGTGGTCATCGGAGGTGCTTCGCCGGCCGGCGGCTACGGAACGATCTTCGGGACGCTTCTGGGTGTCATCCTGTACTATCTGTTCAGCCAGACACTGGTTTACCTGGGCCTTTCCGCTTCGTGGCAGTCTTTCTTCATGGGGATCGTCCTCCTGATCAGTCTGATCACGACTTCCTGGCAGAGACGCGTGCAGAACCGGAAGAACTTCATTTACACGGAATAAGGGGAGGGAATCAAGATGAAAAAATTAAAAGAATACCTTTCCAGAGATATTTCGATGGCTATCCTGTTTGTGTTCTTCCTGGGAATCTGCCTGCTGATGCTGATCAACTTCGGTTCCAGCATGTATAACAAACAGACGCTTGCCAGTATGGCGTTCCAGCTCTCGGAAGTGGCGGTGCTTGCTTTCGGTATGGCGCTGTGCATGCTGCTGGGCGGCATTGACCTGTCCATCGTGGCAAATGCCAACCTGGCCAGCCTTCTGGCCGCCATGGTGCTGACCGGCAAATTCTTTGATATTGAAAAAGCCGGACAGTTCGTGACCATTCTGGCAGCGGTGATCGTTGCGGTCTGCGTGGGTATGGTCTGCGGCCTGATCAACGGCGTGATCATCTCGAAATTTTCGGTCTCGCCCATCGTGACGACGCTGTCAACGATGACGCTGTATTCCGGCCTTGCCATGGGCATCACCGGAGGCAACAGCATCGGCAATTATCCGCCGGCTTTCCTTAAATTCGGGACCGGCTCCATCGGCCCGGTGCCGATCGTTTTCGTGACAGCCTGCATCGTATTTATCATTCTGATTCTGGCGCTCGACCGGACGAAACTCGGACATGAGATCCATTACATCGGCGAGAACCACACGGCGTCCCGCTTTACGGGCATCAACAACGAGAACGTCATCATCAAGGTATATACGATCTCGGGCCTGATGGCAGGTATCGCTTCCCTGATGATCATGGCCAGATCCAACTCGGCCCGCGTCGGCTATGGTGATACTTACCAGCTGCAGGTCATCATGATCGCGGTGCTGGGCGGCATAAGTCCTTCCGGCGGAAAAGGAAGACTTTACGGTGTGTTTATCGCAACATTCTGTCTGCAGCTGATGCAGACAGCCTTCACTCTCTGGCAGTTCTCTCCGTATTCGAAGAAGCTGATCTGGGGAATGATGCTTCTGATCATCATGCTGATCAACATGGCGCAGGCCAGGATCAGCCGCAACGCGAAGATCAGAGAGATGAGCGTAAAGCATCAGGCGCAGTAAAATGATATGAAAAAGCTGTATTTTTGTACAAATACGAAAATGTCCAAGAATCTGGCGCAGACGCGTGAATATCTCACCGATCTGCGTGCCAGGACAGCGGACCTTCTGGAACAGGACCTGATCGATCTGGCGGTCATGCCGTCTTTTACAGCGCTGGAAACAGCC
>JBGUOI010000013.1:0-2201 GCA_045118075.1 Porcincola sp.
GTATGTACCTCCTTTGTTTTGGTAGTACATATATCACTCTGAATGCCTGAAATAGCAAGCTTTATGTGAAATAATAGAAGAAGATATTCAGGCGATTTCAACCTCTTTCACAAGGTCCAAATAGGGAATTTTCTTTCCGCCGCGCTTAACATAAACCCCATTCGCATCGCCGGTATCTTCCACGTAGCGGCGAAGGATAACGGATGCATATTTTGGATCAAGCTCGGACATATAGCAGATGCGGTTCATCTGTTCACAGGCCATCATGGTAGAACCAGATCCGCCAAACAGATCCAGCACGATGGAATTTTCCTGGCTGGAATTCTGAATCGGGTAGGAGAGGAGGTCCAGCGGCTTGCTCGTTGGGTGATCCTTATTTCGCTTCGGCTTATCAAAGTTCCAGATCGTCGTCTGTTTTCGATCGGCATACCAGTGGTGCTTTCCGTTCTGAAGGAAACCGTAGAGCACCGGCTCGTGCTGCCATTGATAATCGGACCTTCCGAGCACCAGTGAGTTCTTCACCCAGATGCAGACACCAGCCAGATGAAAGCCGGCTTCAATAAAGGCTTTCCTGAAATTTAGTCCCTCGGTATCCGCATGAAATACATAGGCTGCGCCGCCTTTTTCTGTATGGGCTGCCATGTTTTGAAAAGAGGCGAGGAGGAATTGGTAGAATTCCGCTTCTTTCATGCTGTCATTTTTTATCGTGAGTCCGTCCGATGCTTTAAAAGATACATTGTACGGTGGATCGGTCAGAATTAAATTGGCGGTCTTGCCGGCCATAAGTGTATCTACATCTTTCGCAGATGTTGCGTCGCCACAGAGCAGCCGATGTTTTCCAACCGTCCAGAGATCACCGGGTTCCACAAATGAGGCTTTCTCCAGTGCCGCTGTAAGATCAAAATCGTCGTCTTTCACATCCGTTTCATCCGTTCCTGAAAGCAGCTTCTCAAGATCCGCATCATCAAATCCGAGAAGCGACAGATCAAAGGATTCATTCTGTAAATCAGACAGTTCGACAGAAAGCATGTCCTCATCCCATCCGGCGTTTAATGCGAGCTGGTTGTCTGCGAGAATATAAGCTCTCTTTTGCGCTTCCGTCAGGTTCTCGGCAAACACGCAGGGAACCGCTTTGTATCCTTCTTCTTTTGCAGCGGCAATTCGACCGTGCCCTACGAGAATATTGAAGTCGCTGTCGATGACAGCGGGAGAGACAAAGCCAAATTCCCGGAGCGAAGAGCGGAGCTGCAAAATCTGCTCCTTGCTATGTGTTCTTGCGTTTCTTGCGTAGGGCACCAGCTTATCAATTGGTACCTGTTCGAATTTCACTGTATCCATTAACGCTCCCTCCTTGATCGGAGCAGAAGCTCCATCGTGTCATTTGGATTATCTTCAAACTCTTCGGTGCAGTTTTCCTTCACTACATCGAATATTTCATACCAGATCAGATTCGCAGTTTTTTGGAACTGATGGGACATCTGAACAAATGGGGATGTCACCACGCCGCCGGTGGTCGGGTGCTTTCCGAGAAGTCCGTAGGTGCTGATCGCATCTTCGCATTGAATGTAACGCGCAAAGTTCTGTGCATACGATTCCAGCAGCCTCGGATTTATAAGGTTCTCACAGTGGCGTTTCTTCAGCCATAGCCAGGTTTCTTTATATATTTCATCCGCGCCCAGCGGCTTTCCGTTCTTCTGTTTTGCGGAAAGGTACTCCGCAGGCTTCGGCATATCCGTGCCTTCCAGCACTGCGCCTTCCGGTAGATCCACCGCTTCCAGTTCTTCATATTCCAGATCCGGAATATCGTTTTTCATGATTTTTGCGGTCTGTCCTTTTGCTATTTTTTCTGAGGCAGGGTCCGGTTTGCTTCCTGAGCGTATCCGTCTGCCGCCTCTGTATGTACCGTCTCGTGCCATTTATCTGTACTCCTTTGGTTTTATCCCTTGTTTGAATTGAAATTTTTTCACGCGTGACCCCGCGCCGTTTTCCGGTGGGGCAGGTTGTAGCGATTCTGACCGCCCCTACCGGTCGCCACGCTCACGGTGGATTTTCTCGTGACAGGATCGGCAAAGGCTCATCAGATTTGATTCATCATTCGTCCCGCCTTCCGAGAGAGGAACGATGTGGTGAACTTCCTCCACCGGGACGTACCGTCCGTGCTTTAAACACTCCTCGCAGAGAGGATGCTTGTGGACGTAACG
>JBGUOI010000014.1:0-12303 GCA_045118075.1 Porcincola sp.
TTCGATATGATTACTGATTTCAAGTGCGTCCTCAATAAACGCAAGACACCAGCCTGCATACTCTGTGCTGCCAAGTTTGCTTTCAGCCCAACGTATCATATTCTCTGTCAGTTTCTCCATCTGAAAACCTCAAGCCTCCATATCCGTCAGGTTACTATTCTATAATCTGTATTCCATTTGGACATCAAACGGCTCCTCTGCTGCCAGTTTCTTATTGATTTCTTCTGCAAAACTGCATCCAAGGGCCCGGTATGCCGCCTGTGATTCTTTTGAAGAATGAGCCGAAATGTACAGTTTATCTGCACCCAGCTGCCGGGCCTCTTCACAAGCCATTGAAAAGAGCTTCCGACCAATGCCCTGATGCCTGTATTCCTCTGATATCTGAAAACAAACCAGCTGCACATATTTTGCCGCAGCTCCGAATATACGGTGGGAGACGGTCGCAAACCCAATGATCCGCTCGCCATAGAACGCGCCAAAGCCAGTCTGGTCAAGTTTTATACTATGCACCACGTCTTCTGCAATTTCCCGGCACTGCACCTTCGACCAGTTTTCTTCATAGTCATTCGGCACAAGCTTCCAATCGTTGTCTATCTTTCTCCAACACTCTGTAACATTCTGGTGACGGACAAAATCATCCAATGAATGACCGGTGAAATTGTCAGCATTCAATTTTTGATAATTTATTTTATCGGGCATTACGCTATCCTCCCCCTCATGCAGCACGGATCATACAGGTGTACCAACTTCGATGAGGTTTCCGTCCAGGTCATAGAATCTGACGACCCGCTGCCCCCAGCTGTGCGTCATCAGGCGATTGACGTATTCAATGTCAGGATAAAGCCTTTCCAGCTTTTTTACGAAGCTGTCAATCTCCGGCTCTTCAAAATACAATTCAGTTTGATTGCTTTGCGGAATAACGCGCTTCCCCGTAAACCGCTCCCAGTATTTTTCTTCCTGGAGATACAGATTTCCGGACAGTTCCATATTACCGTCATTATCCCGAATTAACCTGAATCCAAACATGTCCTGATAAAACTTCAATGCTTCATTGCAGTCTTTTACGACGATAAGAGTTCCTTTGAATTTCATGGTCTGATTTTCCTTCCATTTTTCATGTTTCCGGATTACACACCGCTGTTCACGATGGAAGCGTATTGATCCTCGGGAATCATGGGAGATGTGATTTCTGCCAGCAGAGAAGCCTCGATTTCTCCCTTTTCGCAGTACTGCCGCCCCGCCTGTTTGATCAGCTCCAATCTCGGCACAGTAACAACAGCCGCTTCCGGCGAATTGAACATCGGGCTCTCCGGAACGGTTATGATCGTGTGATTGCAGGGGAAACACAGCTTGAACTGCATGACCGCAGGTTCAAAGTTCTGCCTGCTGTTAGGGAAACCGCATCCGCAGATCATGATGTATCTCAGATGGCTGAAATCAGCCTGCCCCACATGCTCATACCGGTCGCCGACCTTCTGCATGGCCATGTTGGAAAGGGGAAGCGTGCGGTCCATCAATGCTTTCAGGGATGCCGGCATTCCATAGCAATAAAGAGGGAAATTGAACAGCAGAAAATCGCTGTCCAGAATCTCCTCCAAAATGGCTTTCATATCGTCGTTATGGATGCAGGTGCCGCCGTTCCGCATACAGGAAAAGCAGCCCGTACAGTATTCAATGTGCTGATCGATGGTATGGATGATATGTATATGCTGCGGTGCCGCTTCCTTCATCCCATCCAGAAATGCCCGGGTGATGTGCATTGTATCGCTATTATCCCGCTTGGGACTGCCGTTCAGAATCAGTATCTTCATCTTATACTCCTTCCATTTATGATGCGGATGCCCGGCTTTTTTTCTTTTGTGTCAACTCCAATTCTCATAAGACTGCTTTTTGATATTCGGCCAGTGTTTTGACCTCGCAGCCCTTTTCTGCGTAATAGGAGAGCATCTCAGGCATCTTTTTCAGATCGTAGCTCGTCACACAATCGGAGACGACATGCACCGTATATCCTGCCTTGGTCATATTGAAGCAAGTGGATTTCACACAGGCTGCAGCATCCGCACCGGTAATATAAAACTCGTCGATGCCGTTTTCCCGGATATACTCCGAGAACTCTTCGCTGGTAAGCGCATTGGCCTTTGTCTTAACAAAGATAATATCCGACACAACCTTCAGTTCCGGAGCAAACTCCGAACCTTTTGTGTCCGGTTTGAACGTCCGTGTCCCGGGAGACAGATTATTGTGCTTGATATAGATGACCGTCATTCCCAACTCCTCAGCCCAGTTAATGGCAGCATTGATGTTGTCGATGATATCCCTGTAGTGCTTCGTAATATCATTCTGTATGTCGATCACGACAAGTGCTTTTTTACTCATTGCAGCATTACCTCCCCCTTATTTGCCCTCATATTTCATCGGTGTAAACCGGATGCCGTTCACTGTCTTTTCTTCATCGGTCGGTACAAATCCAATCGTCTTATAGAAAGGGAGACCATATGGTGAGGAATTTTCAGCCACTCATGTCACTTTTCAGGACTTCACAGAATGCCTCCGCATCTCCTGCAGCTCCGTCAAAACGATAATCATATTCCCCGGAATCAAACATCCCATGCTTTTTCTCCAGCATAAGGGCAACCGGGGCCGGGAGATTCCCATGCATTCTTGCTGTAAACCGCTCCTTAATCGTCTCCAGGTCTGCCGTTACGAGAATCCTGATCGCCCCGTCCGGAAGCAGTTTCACATGCTCCCGGTCGGCAATCACATAAATGATATTGTCTCCCAAAACGGCCCGGCAAAGCTTCTCCCTGAAAAGGGAGACGGCTTCGCTTTCCGACTTTGCCATCCGCAGATAGTCTTTGCCCGTGATGATCTCTCCGCCCAGGGTCTCCTTTATCCTTTCTGCAAGGGTGGATTTTCCGCTGCAGTTTTCTCCGATAATACCAAATACCATAAGCTTAGCTCCTCATTTCTTTTCCTGATTTTTCGTCTTCTCAATCATCCGGCATGGCTCCATTGATTCCTTCCTTTCAGCCCTTGGCCTATTGCTCAATCAAAAATTTGCCCCGGGAGTTTCAGCTTTTCCTTAGGCGGGAATGCCTTGTCAAATTCCTCCACGTCCGCATCGTCCACATAGTAGCCCCGAGGCGTCTGGTACACGCCGGTGATGCCGTCCAGATAGCCGGGAATCAGCTCTTTGCAGAGGAAGAAGGAGTCGTCCGCGCCTTCCGGCAGATCATGATAGCGGATGCCAAACTCACGGGCATAGGTAAAGCCGCACTTGCTGTAAAAGCCGATGCTGCCCTCAAATAGCACCGCGCCGAAGCCCATGGCTGCTGCATTTCCAGGCAGTAGTCCAACAGCTTTTTGCCGTAGCCCTTACGCTTGAACTCCGGCGTGATGCCGATGGGTCCCATGGTCAGAATGTCGATCACCCGGCCGTCGTCGGCTTCGATGACGGTGCGCATGAACATATTTTGCCCGATCAGCTTCCCGTTTTGTTCCATCACAAAGTCCAGCTCCTTCACGAAAGCCGGATCGTCCCGCAGCACATGGATCACGAAGTGCTCGCTGCAGCCGGGGCGGTACACGTTCCAGAACGATTCTCTGACGAGATTCTCAACTTTCCTGTAGTCTTCTTTCTTCTCCAAACGAATGGTATAGTCATTTGTTTTCATTGCACCACTTGCCATATTCTTCTCATCCTTCTTTTCCTTAAGCTTTTCTATAATCATAAATATTCCTTAAAGGTTGATCGGCAATACATGATCTCACAGTCACCACTGTCGGTAAAGCGCTCGATCTCATATTCCAATCTGCCTTCCTGATAAATCTTTTCATATATCTTTCCAAGATTCGCTGTCCGTCCCTGAACCGTAACCCAGCCCCTGCAGGTTCACCCGGCCATACTTCGCCGCAAGCTCATCCCAGAATGCCCCAATCGTTTCGTATTGCTGATCGTTTTCCGTGGAGAATGTCCTGCCGATCCCCTTAAACAGCATTGTTATTTACCTTTCTTTGCTGATCTCAAAACGATTGATGTCTCATTACATGTTCATCCAAGACGCTCGATGCGGGCAAAGGCTCTTTGGCACCAGGTAAACAGGGAAGTGAAAGCCTGATCGAAATTGTAACCGTCCGGCAGATCGGCCAATTCCAGAATCAGCCGATCCTCCTTGGATGCCGCTGCCTTCAGGTCTTTTTCGCGCAGGAGAAAACGTCCGCTTTCCAGAAAATACAGATTCTGGATCAGGTAAAACACGTTCTTGCAGGTGCCGCGAAACATCGCGGCGTTCTTGTCCCAGTCCGCGTGAATATAGCGGTGGCAGAGTTCGTGATACAGATTCCCCAGGCTCAATTTGACATAGTTGATTTCATCTTCCCGAGTCGCAGGCGGAAGATAATCCGTCAGTATGCCGACCAGGTCTTTCGTCGTCTGGCTCAGTTGGCATACCTCCAGAGGATTCCAGCGCTTCATTTCGTCTTTCCCGCAGATGAAACCGCAGGATTTCTCATAAAAACCAATCCCTTTCAGGATCCCGAGGTATGTATCCATATCCCGCACGGAGAACCCGTCCAGAATCACCATGATATCAATATCACTGTTTTCATGAGCTTCACCGCGCAGCCAGCTTCCCTGCAGCCCCATGTACAGCAGACGCTTTCCGAAAGCCGACCGGCAGTTCATGATCAGATCAGCCAGATATGTGTCCAGATCAAACATTGTTACTTCACTCCATAGATTGCAATAAAATGCCGACTGAATTCCTCTACCTGCTCCAACGCATCTTCTGTTTTCTCGGGTTCACGGTCGCACAGATGAATAAGGGCAGAAATCGGTGCGGTATAAGCAAAAGCAAGCATTTTAGGATCATCCTTCCTGAGCAATCCCTTTTCCATCATGCCCGTGAATATCCGCGTAAACATCTCCGTCAGCCCGGTAAGAAAATGCTTTGTGGCAAGATCTCTGGCACGGTCGTCCCGGAACTGTTCAAGTGTCAGCACCTTGCGCGTCATGCTGATCTTCTCGTCATGAACGGTAATGTTCACCATCTGCATGGTCAGCCGGGTCAGTGCCTCCAGCGAATCCGGTACAGGCGGCAAGTGCTCAGGCGAACCGAAACGATCTCCGTAATAGGCGATCATCTGATCCAGGAGCGCATTCCAGATTGCTTCCTTGCTCTCATAGTGCTTATAGACCCCGGATTTGACAAGTCCGAGAGATGCGCTCAGTTCACGGATGTTTGTCCCTGCATAGCCGTTCTTCGAAAACATCTCAAGTGCGGCTGCGAGTATTCTTTCCTTAGTATCGTTTGCCATAATTTCCCCTTACTTTAAGTCTCGTATCTCTGAAGAAAGTGACCACTCGTTCACTTATTATAGTGAACGAGTGGTCACTTGTCAATTCCTTACGTTATTGTTTACATTTCGTTCTTACAAATACGCCTCTGAACCAATCGGCTCAGAGGCGCTGATCTTCATACCGACCTCCTAATCACCCTTGATTCCATTAGCCTCAAGCCAGGCTGTCACGTCGCCGGAAAGAGCAGCGTCAATGCGATGCCGATGATCCCCGATGCCATAATGGCAACGACAGAGAGGAGCGGATTCTTTTTTGTTCCTGCTTTTGTCGCTGCATTCCTGTAAATCAGCGCTGCCTGAGTTCCGATAAACGTCCAGAAAGACAGCATCAGCAGGTTTTCAAGAAACACCAGCCATCCGGCCTTTTCATAGTCCAGAAACGCAAACGGGACACGGAAGAACAGATAATCCGGCATTCCGCTTCTCAGGAACAGCCACAGACCGATACCGCCGATACAAGTGAAGATGCAGCTCAGGATTACTTTTGTCCTGTCTTTCAGTTTCAGCCCGGCTGTCATCGCCGGGATATGCATTCCCAGGTGCAGTCCCATCAGCACAAAAGCCCAGTGGGACATAGAAAGATGTGTACTGCGAACGAAGGAAACCGGAGCCATCCCATAAAGGAAAGGAACCGCATAACTGCTCATGGTCATACCGCAGAAGGCAGTCAGCGCAAAACTTGCAATAAGCAGGGTGTTCAGAACAGTCGTAATGCTGCGATAAGGGTTATATTTTCCTTTAAAAAGCGCTCCGTACCATTTCCGGTTCAGAATCTGATGGACGATCACAAGCACCGTCATACCCATGCCGATCCATTCATGAGCCTTCTCCCCCGTGACCTGATATGCCATAAGGCAAAGGAGCAGGACGGTCATGGCACCATCCACCATCCTCTTTATGATCATATTCGTTTTTGCCTTGGACATGGCACCGTCCCTCCTCTGTCCGTTTTATTCCAATCCGTCGATCCAGGACTGAAGGTCCGCTTCCGAGACATTCCCGTTCAAGAACGCCACCTGAACATCTCCTTACTTCAGTTTGCTGTAGTCTTCATCAGACACGGCTTCCAGCCATTCCGCACCGGTTTCTTCCCCGGCCACCTCAATGGCCAGATGCGAAAACCAGGAGTCTTTAGCTGCACCGTGCCAGTGCTTTACATTCGCCGGGATGTTGATCACGCTGCCGGGCGTCATTTCAACGGCATCCTTTCCCCATTCCTGATAATAGCCCCTGCCGCCGACGCAGATCAACATCTGTCCGCCTCCGCTCTTTGCATGATGGATATGCCAGTTGTTGCGGCATCCCGGTTCAAAGGTCACGTTGAATACGGAAACCTGCTCAGTGGATAACGGCGCCAGATAGCTCTGACCGACAAAATACTGCGCATAGGCATCGTTCGGAGCTCCGATCGGGAAGAATATGGTGTTCTGGTATCTGTCCTTATCCGTCAGCGCTGAATCTTCTTCATTCCAGACTTCTTTTGCAAGGCGGAAAACCGCCCAGCCCTTCGGCCAGCCTACATACATGGCAGCGTGGGTAATGATGGCAGCGATCTCTTCCTTCGTTATGCCATGGGATTTGGCATTCTGCAGATGATAGGACAGGGAAGAGTCCGTAATACCGGAAGCCATCAGAGACACGACGGTGATGATGCACTTCATCTTTACATCGATCGCTTCCTCATTCCATACTTCACCAAAGAGCACATCATCGTTGAGATGCGCGAACATCGGCGCGAATTCTCCCAGCTGGGTTCTTCCTGCAGTCTGTACGATCTTTTCAGTCATTTGCTTTTCCTCACTTTCCGATCTTCTGATCACCCGTGGACCAGACGTGTTTTTCTTTCGCGGCGGCCGGTTTATTCTGAGCCATGACACCGGCCAACGGATGCGGCACGTAAGGCTCTTCCAGATACATGATCTCTTCCGGTTTCAGGGTAAGATCCACTGCCTTTGCCGCGCCTTCGATATGATGAAGCTTTGTCGCGCCGACAACAGGAGATGTTCCCTTTGTCAGCAGCCAGGCAAGTGAAACTTCAGTCATGGTCACGCAGTGCTTTTCGGCGAGCTCAGCAACGCGGGAGATGATCACATTATCCTGTGCAGCTGTCGCATCATACTTGAACTTTGCATAGGCATCTTCTTCGGCTCGCTTTGTTCCGCCTTCGCCGGGAAGTCTCGAAAGTCTGCCGGAAGCCAGGGCACTATAAGGCGTGAGCGCGATGTTCTCCTCATTGCAGTACGGAACCATTTCCCTTTCTTCCTCACGGAAAATCAGGTTATAATGCCCCTGGATAGAGACGAACTTCGCAAAGCCTTCTTTTTCTGCAAGGGTATTGGCCTTGGCGATCTGCCAGGCAAAGCAGTTGGAGATGCCGATATATCTGACTTTACCTGCCTTCACGATATGGTTCAGACCGTCCATAACATCTTCGATGGGCGTCTGCCAGTCCCACATGTGATAGATATACAGATCCACGTAATCCATTCCAAGGTTCTGAAGACTCGTGTTGATCATGTTTTCAATGTGCTGCTGTCCACTGATGCCGCTTTCGATCTCTTCCTGAGTTCTCGGAAGGAATTTGGTAGCGACGACCACGTCGTTCCGCTTTGCGAAATCGCGCAGAGCACGGCCGACATACTGCTCACTGGTGCCGCTCTGGTAAGCGATGGCCGTATCATAGAAATTAACACCGAGTTCCAGTCCGCGCTTTATGATCTCTCTTGTATGCTCCTCATCAATGGTCCAGCTGTGCTGGCCTCTTCCGGGATCACCAAACCCCATGCATCCCATGCAGATCCGGGATACATTCAGTTCTGAATTGCCCAGTCTCGTATACTTCATAGTTCCACCCCTTTCAGCCGCCATCCGGAGCAACGAAAGCTGTCGCGGCTCCGGATCTCCCGCGGCTTCGAAATACAGCTTATTCAAACTCTGCCGCAACATCCACGATTTCCATCATACCCATGGAGGAGAGGATCCCGGATCAGTTCATCTTTCCGCAGTTGCCGACTTTTTCGCCGGTCACAAAGTACTCGTAGGTCGGGAACTCGAAGAGCACCGGCTTAAATGTATGGTAGTCGATCTTACCCTGTTCGTTCAGCACAGTTTCATCCGCATAGGTCGCCAGGATTTTGCAGATGAAATGGCTTTTAAGGATCGCATCTGCTTCCTTGATCTCCGCAAGGTTATGGTTGGAGACGCCTATCATCGGCACGTTATCCTTGCCTTCGAAATACTTTGCCAGCTCCTCTGTCCACTTCGGAGCATCCCAGACGTTGTGAATCCAGTATACATCAAAACGATCCAGTTCCATCAGCTTCAGCTGCATCTCGATCATATCCGCCATGGCTGTCGGGGAAGTAGAGTCCGCACAACTCTGACATCGTGTCAGCATGTTCATTATACATATATTCTGACATTGTGTCAATATTCTTTTGGTTTTATTTTTGAAGCTCCAAATAGCGCCAATTATGTTTCCACGAATGCAAAAAAGGGATTTCAGCAGCCAGGAGTGTGATGACCCCGAATTGCAGAAATTCCTTTTATTTCAGGCTTTCTAATCCTCTTTTTCGTTTTCCCGTGACATCAGTACTACCGTCTCCACATGAACAGTAGCGGCAAACTAATCCAATCGGGCCATGATGACATTGCGTTAATCAAGTAGTTACGGTTTTTCCTGGATGAGTCCAAAAGCTTCTTCAACCATTTTCAATGTCTGCTCAACACTTCTGTTTTCATCCCTCAGAATCACAGGAAATTCTGAATTCAGGAAACGCTCATACTTTTCCTGCGAATTGACCATCATTAAACCTCGACGGTAATTATCCATCGCCTTTTCTGCATCCGGTTCCTCCATGATCAACCTATACAGGAATTGCTTCTCCCTATCAGGTCTTTCAAAAAAACACTGTACAGAGATTCCTGGATCTGCAAGCATTACCAGTACATGACCTGGAGCAGCAATCTTCTTCAGAGTTTCCACAGAAATATTCGTATCGACGAATACCGGCTTTCCATGCTTACACAATTCCGGCAGAATTTTCATTTCCAATGTTTCACACTCTTTGGCCACGCCATCGATCCAGGCTGCATATTCTTCCGGTGTTCTCCGAATGAATTCATGCCAGTCTTCCAGATCTCTTGTATAGCAAAGACAGGGAAATGCTTCTTTATCCGGATTCGGGAAAAATCTATCATGATAATTCTCTTCGCAGAGTATGCCGTTGTACTTTTCAGCTAATAGTCGGATCATCGTTGATTTTCCTGCATACGCTGTTCCGATGATGAAATATGCATTTGACAATACCTTCATTTAACAAAGCCCCTTCAGTCTTTCAGGCATGTAACCGGAACAACATAGACTCCATCTTCACGTTTATAGGCAAATGGAGCCACTCCGCATAAAACCATCATGAATGCCGGCTCACGCATTTTTTCTGTATCAATTCTGGCTGCCAGTTTCTTAAGACTCTCAGCACCTTCATTGATCAACTTATCTCCACCCAGTTTCACTTCAATCAATCCATATCTGCCGTTTCTCAAATGAATTACAGCATCACACTCAAGACCTGTTCTGTCTCTGTAATGATATACACTGCCATCCAACGCATCTGCATATATTCTGAGATCCCTGACACACAGGTTTTCAAATATCAATCCCATAAGTTCCAGATCATTGACCAGATCCACGGGACCGATTCCGAGCGCTGCCGCTGCAACCGAAGGGTCAATAAAGTATCTTGTATCTGATGTGCGGATCGCCGTCTTCGAACGCAGGTTAGGATTCCATGCCGGAGAATCCTCAATAACAAAAATCCTTTTTAAAGCATTCAGATATCCATAAAGCGATTCCTTGTCGAAAGTTTCTATATCATTACTTATCACATCTGTCCTGATCGTTTCCAAAGAAACCTGCGTTGATACATTTCGGGCATAGGATTTCATTACACGCTTTGTCCTCTCCGGATTTCTTTTCACACCATCTACTCTGGAAATGTCATCATTAACGACCGCATCATAATAATCGAAAGCCTGTCTTAAAGCGACTTTCTCAGTACGATTCAGGGCTGCCGGCCAGCCTCCCCGGCAAATCATGAAAGCAATATCGTCAATACTGTGATCATCTATTGCAGATATCTCGTTTCCGTTAAACAATTCTCTTAATGAAACCTGTCCGCTGGAATCCCTGGATTCAAATAATGACATCGGCCTCATCCTCATGCGAACGATTCGACCTGTACCCGTATGCATATTTTCATCCAGCTTTGCCGGAACGCAAGAACCAGTAAGAATAAACTGACCGAATTCACCTCTACGGTCAACCTCATAACGCACTGCATTCCAGATATTTGTTGCAATCTGCCATTCATCAATTAGATGCGGAACTTCACCTTCAAGAAGATTCGAAGGTTTTATTCTTGCCATTTGCTGATATTGTTCCGTCATATCCGGGCGATCCATTTCTATAACACTTTTCGCAATGTGTTTTGCTGAGGTTGTTTTACCACACCATTTAG
The DNA here is from genome assembly GCA_045118075.1 of Porcincola sp. Lineage (GTDB taxonomy): Bacteria > Bacillota > Clostridia > Lachnospirales > Lachnospiraceae > Merdiplasma. The sequence goes on from JBGUOI010000014.1 coordinate 10,878, forward strand.
CTCCTTCAATCAGCACTGCCCCTTTGGACTCTAAGTGACCCAGCAGCACTTTATCTGAAACCCTTTGATAATATTCTTTCATTGTCAGTCTCCTTTTATCATAATTGAACCGAGTATTTGGATTGTTTATTGCCGAGTATATGTCCTCATTTAAACCGAGTATTTGTCCTGATTTTAACCGAGCGTTCGGATTATGTCAATAATACAAAAAGGACGTTTACTCTGGTGCGAAATGCAGGAAATAAACGTCCATAATCAGTTCAATATTCTATTGTCTATAAGTCTTCGAGTTTTGTTCCTACAGTAACGAGTTCAACTTTTGTAGCAATACTACCGTCTCCACGTGGCACGAGGAAATGAAACTACTAATTCATACCCCTCGTTGGTAAAGGGAAACATGTCCACTGACTGCTGCCTGTTCGCAAAAATGCGGTCAGGAACATGTCAACGTTTTGCCTGTTCGTCAGGAACATGTCAACCGGTTTTAGAGGGTTGCCAGTTCACGGGAACATATCTACAAACTGGAAGTTACAATTTCTTCTCCATCAAATCAAACTTACCCTTAATTAATCTCTTTTCTGGCAATATATATGTACCTTGCCATCCTCTGTACAAATACATCGTAAGGATCCGTAACGCAATCTGTTTGAAGCATCAGCATATCAAACCAGTCTTTATTGCCCTCTTTTTCAAAATCTCTCTGATGCAGCAACGCAGCTTCTCTTTTCTTTTTGAGCAATTCATAAGTTTCCTGAGTTATATTTTCAACTTCATACTGGATTCGGGATTTATCGAATACCTTTGCAAGTATCGTAGTCTTCTCGTTATCCGTTTTGGGCATTACATCGCCTTCCTGATAACCTACAAACAGCACTCCGTCTTTCTTTAGCCATTTTATTATCTGCTGGACAAGCTTTTCCATATCAGGTGCAAAATACATAGTATCCATAGAAACGACCAAATCAAATTGTTCCGCAGGATAGTCCATCTCCCCGATATACCCTTGTTTAAAATCTGCTTTGGTTTGAAACAATCTCTTAGCGGTATCAATTGCATTTTCGGAATAATCGAATCCATGAATATATGCATTGGTTTTGTTCTGCAAATAGCCAAGCATCTTCCCATTGCCGCATCCGATATCAAGTATATGAATATCTTTCCCTGAAGGAATATGGCGAAGAATTCTGTTTATCTGCTTTATCTCGCTAAATCCATCCTGAGAAAAATCTTGTCCGAAAGCATCTCTACAAAACGATTCAAAGGTTTTTGATTTCTCAGTCATCTTATAAAATTGCTCATATTCTTCATAAAACAAAAGCTTTGTATTATTCATACCTGACATCGTTACCTTTGCTCAATTATTCTGTAAGATAATGCATCAAACCATTACATAACCTCTCCAGCCGCGTACGGAATAGTATGAATC
>JBGUOI010000015.1:0-17336 GCA_045118075.1 Porcincola sp.
GGATAGCTTGCGAAAGCTCAGCCCGACAGGGCTGTCGAACAAGAAGCCCCCACTTCTAAGCGAAGCAAAGTGGTGGGAGTATGTCACCATAACGCAGAAAGGGGACGAATAACGATGAAAGAGCAATGGCCGCTGGATATACCGCTTTCCTTCGACCCGTACTACGGAGAGCCGGACAGGGACGGCGATCAGGGATATGAGATACTTCCTGACGGAAAAGTATTTGTCAGGATCAAGGCGCCGGAGGCGGAAAGTGTGCTTCTGGACCGGTTCGGGACCGAATTTCCGCTTCGCAGAGTGTCTGAGGAGATGTGGGAGGGGACCTTCGACCTGGGCCGCGGCTTCCAGTATTTCTTCCTGAAGATCGACAATGCGGACGTTTTAAGCCCCTATCTTCCGATCGGATACGGCTGCTGCCGTCCCATGAATTTCGTGGATATTCCGGTTCCCGGAGAAGACTGGGACGGACTTGCCGGCGTTCCTCACGGCCAGGTGACCAGGCATTATTTCCACTCTGAGGTGACCGGGAAGGAAGAGATCTGTCTTGTCTACACGCCGGCTTCCTACGATCCGTCGAAAAAATACCCGGTCCTGTACCTGCAGCACGGTTACGGGGAGAATGAGATCGGCTGGGTCTACCAGGGACATCTGGGACGGATCGCGGACGTTCTTCTGGCGCAGGGCCTGATGAAAGAGATGATCATCGTCATGGGCAACGGCATGACCCAGTGCGGACCAAAAGGCGGAAGACAGTTCGGCCTGTTTCCGAAGGTCCTCCTTACAGACCTGATTCCCTTCATCGAATCGAAATATCCGGTCCTGACCGATAAATGGCACCGGGCAATGGCAGGCCTGAGCATGGGCAGCTACCAGACCAGCATCGTGACCCTGTCGAACCCGGATCTGTTCGGCTGGGCAGGCTTGTTCAGCGGTTTCCTGCGTTTCCCGGAAGCCATCGGGGAGGAGAAGCATCTGGCCATCTTAAAAGATGCCGACCGCTTCAATGAGAGTTTCCGTGTATTCTACCGGGCTATGGGAACGGAAGACCAGTTCTTCGACAGCTTTGCCGGAGATGACGAATACCTGGAAGGAAAAGGGCTGAACATGATTCGCCGTACCTTCCCCGGAGGCCATGACTGGAGCGTGTGGCGCAGGTGCATCCATGATTTCCTTCCGCTGCTGTTTTAACTATGTTGGGGGCTGCTTTAACTCAGTCGGAGGCGCTGCGCGCCTCCGTTTCTACGGTCAGCGAAGGGAAAACTTGTATCTTTTAATCTTCCTTTAATCCTGACTTCGTTATTTTTTTAATTTACATGGCTATAATCCACTAATGACAAGAACAAAACATTTGACTTAATAAAGGAGAGAGAAGCAGTCATGGAAAAAAACGGAAAAGGAATCATTACTGTCGGAGTATTGCTGGCGATCGGCATCGCAGTTGTCGTTACATGGACGGCCGCCATCAAAGCCATTGCGGGAACCCGCAGCGGATCTTCTGAAGAAAAAGAAGAAGTCATCCGCGCTCCATTCGAAAGAATTGTGATCACTGAGATCAGCCCGGATGTGGTTTTCCGTACTTCACAAGACGGCCAGGCGAAAGTGGTGTACACGGACACAGAGACCATTACCCACAAGATTGACGTCAGCGGAGATACCCTTTCGGTTAAAGCAAAACAGAAAAAGGGAAGCTGGTTTAAGCAGCTGTTTGGAGGCCTTTTTTCATTCTCCTTAAAACCGGAGAATAAGAGTCAGACGATCATTTACCTGCCGGAAGGCGATTTTGAGTCCCTGAGCGTCGGGACGGTCAGCGGGAATGTAGAGCTTCCCGATACCGCAGAATTTGAAGAGATCGAAGCAGCGACCGTGAGCGGCGATATCACTGCAGACGGGACGAAGATCTCCGGAAACGCCGGTTTTGAGACTGTATCGGGAGACATGACCCTGAGCGGCATTCAAGCATCTTCCGTTTCTGCCAACAGTGTGAGCGGCGAGATCCGGCTGACCGATGCGGATATCACCGGTGCGGTGACGGCGGAGACCGTCAGCGGAGACGTGTCCGGAAATGTACTGGGAAGCCACAGCTACAAGGTCAACAGCGTATCCGGGGACAAGACTTATCCGGAAGGGACTAACAGCGCGCCGGTCGTGTCGGTGAGCACGACCAGCGGAGACGTGAACCTCGGATGACAGGCGACACCCCTCTATGTAAGTATTAATAAAATATAACACCCTGTTCCTCGGGGAGCGCTCGCGCTCTTACCTCGCGCAGCGGTACATAAGGCTTGAGCTTCGCTCTCGCCAAGTACCGGCGCTGCGGTAAAGTCCCCTCTGGAACAGGGTGTTGTGTTTTATTTTTCCTTCATAGAGGAGTGTCCCTTGTCATTCGCTGATGACACAGGACCGTCCCCTGTCATCAGCAGATCTCTTTGATCCAGCCTTCCGGTGCCTCAAGGCGTCCCATCTGGATGCCGGTGAGGGTGTCATAAAGCTGCTGGGTGACCGGGCCCATCTTTTCCATACCGCTGGGCAGGCAGATCTCTTTGCCGTGGTCAACGATCTTGCCGACCGGTGAAATGACGGCAGCCGTTCCGCAAAGGCCGCACTCGGCGAAATCGGATACTTCCGCAAGTGCCACGGGGCGTTCTTCCACTTTGAGGCCGAGATATTTCTCAGCGACGTAGACAAGTGAGCGGCGGGTGATGGAGGGAAGGATGCTGCCGGATTTCGGTGTCACGACGGTGTTGTCCTTTGTGACGAACAGGAAGTTGGCGCCGCCGGTCTCTTCCACATAGGTGCGGGTGGCGGGGTCAAGGTACATGTTCTCGTCAAATCCCTTATTGTGGGCATCCACGATGTTGTAAAGGCTCATGGCGTAGTTCAGGCCGGCTTTGATGTGGCCGGTTCCGCGGGGCGCTGCCCTGTCAACGTCGGATACACGGATGGTGATCGGCTTTGCGCCGCCCTTGAAGTAGGGGCCGACCGGTGTGCAGAACATACGGAACTGATATTCTTCCGCGGGCTTGACGCCGATCACGGCGCTGCTTCCGAACATATACGGACGAATATATAAGGTGGCACCGGAGCCGTAAGGCGGTACCCATGCCTCGTTGGCTTTTACCAGGTCCACAACAGCCTGTACCCAGCGGTCTTCCGGAAATACGGGCATCTCCAGGCGCTCGCAGCTGTCTTTCATACGGGCTGCATTCAGGTCCGGGCGGAAACAGACGGTCCTGCCGTCCTGCGTTGTGTAGGCTTTGAGTCCTTCGAAACAGGACTGGGAGTACTGCAGAACACCGGCACATTCCGTGATGACCACCTGATCGTCTTCGGTCAGGACGCCCTCATCCCAGGCGCCGTTCTTATAATTGGACACGAAGCGTTTGTCCGTTTTCATGTAACCGAAACCAAGTGATGACCAGTCAATATTCTTCTTTTCCATTTTAATCACCTCACAAAGACGTCAAACATATCGGTAACAAGTTTATCACCATGTCCGATAATGCGTCAAGAAGGGGGAATGATCCCCTTGAGACAGGCCGGATTGTGTGGTAAAGTCTAAACAGCCGGCACCGGCCGGTAAAAAAGTGTGTATGAATGATCCACAGGAGAAGAAGATATGAGAAATAAAGAGAACCGGAAACATGGTAAATTCAGGAAAGCGGCAGCGGCGTTCGCGCTGACGACGGCGGCTGCGCTCGCTTGCCTCGGGATGAGCGCCGCAGCGGATGAGGACGATGAATTATACGATCCCGACTGGGAAGCGACTGTCGATCCCGAGGGCTTTTCGGGAGGAGACTGGGCCGAAAATACCGCACCGGAACAGGATGACTGGCAGCTTGAAGGAAGCGCCGCGGGTGATGCCGCCTCGCCGGACGGTGATGCCGCTTCTCCGGACGGGGATGCTGCGGAAGACTGGACCTGGGATGAAGTGGGCGATGAACTGCTCGATTTCTCAGGTGCAGAGGGCGGCAGCGCAGAAGGAATGACCGCCTCTGAAGCGGCAAGGACGCTTGCCATGGAACAGGCCAGGGAAAAAGCACAGCTGCTGAGCATGGATGTCATTGACCTGCCGCAGGCGGATACGGAATATATCAATACATACCTGGAAGAACTTAAGAGCGTGGACAGCCCTACCGGATCGGACGGGGAACTTATCCTGGCGGATTATATCATGCAGACGCTTGGCGCCTACGGTTATCAGGTGAGCACACAGGAGTTTCATGAGGGCTTCATGAACGAAGACATGATCGACGTCCCGGGCATGAACGTCATCGTGGAGAGGGTAGGCGACAGCGAGCTGGCTGACGGCCACTATCTGCTGGTGTGCGCCCACTATGACTCCAAAACAGATCCGGATCCGGAAGATCCGTTTGCCAGCGACAAGACAGGGGCGGCTGTACTGATGGAAACAGCCAGGCTGCTTGCAAACATTCCGACAGCGGACAATCTGTGCTTCCTGTTCCTGTCCGGAGAAGAGGACGGCCATTACGGCTCGCAGAGTTTTGTGGAATATCTTCCTGATGATATCAAGGCCAAAGTGGACGGCGTTATCTGCCTGGGCGAACTCGGATACACGGCAGACCAGCCTTACATTCTCGGAACGTATGACGCAGAGCCCGAAACGATCGGGGAGAACCTCATGGCAGCTTCTGTACTGGAAGCGGATATGGATATCTGCAATGTCGCTCTTCAGGATAAGGAGACGGCCAGAGTCTTCTTTGCGAGCGACAACATGCCGGCTGTGGACCTGTTCCAGGATGTGAATAATTTCTATGCCGACAGGACCGGCTATTCGGGAGCGGTGATCGAGAGCGAAGAAGCGCCTGAAGGAGAGCATATACTCTTCGGAGACCCCGACCCGGCAGCGCTGGCGAAGATCGCCAATGTGCTGGCCAGGACAGTAAGCTTTTATATGGATCCGAGGCAGATCTACGGCGACCGGATCGTGTTCGACAACGGACAGGTATACGGGGAGGTCGAAGGAGAATAAAAGCCGGAATGAAAGGCTGCGGCCGGACTTAAAATTTTTTCTTGCAATCCATGACGGCATCAGTTATAATGACTTTTGTCGTCAGATATAGGGCTATCGCCAAACGGTAAGGCAACGGACTCTGACTCCGTCATTTCAAGGTTCGAATCCTTGTAGCCCTGCTAAGGAACTTCTGTGGTGTACAGAAGTTCCTTTTTTTCTTACTTGATCAAACGGAGATGGTTAAATTCAAGAACGCCATCGGCGTTCTTGCCGCGACGCGCTCGGTGCGAAGCACCACTCCTCTGAGCGCGGCTGCGATCCATCTCGTGCGCGGTGCGCAGGGAGCTAGCGGATGCGGTGCGCGCGCGACACGCCGGAGGCTTTATCTTGGAGGGAGATTGAGACTCCCACCAAGACTGATTTGATAAAACTCACCACCTATAGAGGTGGGAGTCTCAATGGAGTGACAAGATGAATATTCTTTATGAGGACAGTGAGATCCTGGCTTGTTATAAAGAAGCGGGAACGGCTGTTCAGAGCTCAAACATCCGGGTAAGCGACCTGGAGAGCCGGCTGCGCCTTTATTTGTCGCAGCGCGGCATCCCCCACGGCGCGCTTCATGTCGTCCATCGGCTTGACCAGCCCGTTCAGGGTCTGGTGCTGTTCGGCTTGACTGCGCATGCCGCCTCGGTACTGGGGAAAGAACTTACGGACGGTTCGATGAAAAAGACTTACCTTGCCCTCGTCGAATGCGCTGCTCCCGACGGGAGAAAACTGCTTGAGAAAGCGGCCGCCGGAGAGGAGATCTCGCTGGAGGATGACCTGCTGCGGGACGGCCGGACGAACACCTCGAGGATCGTCAGAGCGGGTACGCCGGGCGCGAAAAAGGCTGCACTGACTTTTACAGCCGCGGAGTTTGATGAGGAAAGCGCCCGGGCACTCCTTAAGATCAGCCTTAAGACCGGCCGCCACCATCAGATTCGCGTCCAGCTTGCCGGAGCAGGACTGCCGATCATCGGTGACCGGCGTTACGGAAAAGAGTCGCAGCAATATAAGTTCCCCTGCCTGTGTGCGTGGAAACTTTCATTCAAACATCCGCTGACCGGGCGGGAGATGGAACTGGAGGTGCCCGAAGAGCTGATCTGCTTTGGCGAAAGAAGGGAAGGGCTTCTTAATATATCTGGACACTCTCCGCAAAATAAAGTAGAATAAACATGTATTTCTATGCCTGATTTGTGATAAAGGGGCCCGCTTCTGATGAAACAATGGTCGGAGATCATAAAGAATCTGTCTTTACTGACGCAGCTGGGGCTGTCGATCGTGACCCCGCTCCTGCTGTGCCTGTTCGTATGCCTTCTGCTGATGAAATATACCGGCGTGGGCGGATGGGTCTTTATTCCCGGCTTTTTTTTCGGCCTGGGCGGAGCCGCGGCTTCCGCGGTGAAATTCGCGGGACTGATGGACAATATAGAAAAAAAACAGGAAAAGAAATCAGGCAGACGCAGGCCTAAGAGGGGAGAGACATTTAATGAGCATTTTTGAGAGGGCAGCTCCCGCAGTCCGTAAAGAGACAAAACGGGTCGCTGTGATCACACTGGTCTGTGTCCTCATCATGTGGGCGGTATTCCTGGTCGGTCATCTGATCGTGCCGGATAAGATACCCTTTGATTACAGGGTCATCCTGGGAGGCATCGGCGGCGGACTCGTGGCCGTGGCCAACTTCTTCATGATGGGACTCGGGGTTCAGAAAGCGACGAACGAGGCCGATGAGGCCGGTGCGAGAATGGTTATCCGGGCGAGTTACTCGAGGCGGATGGTCATGCAGGTCATATGGCTGATCCTGGCGCTGGTGGTGCCGTTCATCCAGCCGGTGGCGGGTGTGCTGCCGCTGGTATTTCCGAGTACCGGGATAAAAGTGCTTTCCATCCTGGGGCTGTTGAAAACATGACAAAATCGGGGAATCATTCCCCATCAGATAATTATCCGGTATATCGGTAAAGGAGGTGAGGACTTATGAACATAGATATTACCGGTGCAAGGATATTCTGGGAAACACCGATCAAACTGCCTGTGCTCGGGAGATTGTGTATCTCCGAGACGATGGTCGTAAGCTGGCTGGTTCTGCTGATCATCACAGGGCTTTGTATTTTCCTGACCAGAGACCTGAAGGTGGAGAACATTTCGAAAAGGCAGGCGCTGGCGGAGATGATCGTTGAGACGGCCAATAACTTCGTGGTGGGCAACATGGGTGAAAAATTCCGTTACATGATACCCTTTGTATCGGCACTCTTCGCCACGAGTCTGGTGTCCAACCTGATCTCGCTGGTCGGCCTTCGCAGTCCCACCGCTGATCTGTCAACGGAAGCGGCCTGGGCGATCGTCGTGTTCATCATGATCACGGGGCAGAAGATCAAGGCCAACGGCGTTGGCGGTTACCTGAAGGGATTTACCACACCGATCGCGGTGATGACACCCTTCAATATCCTTTCCGAACTGGCTACACCCATCAGTATGGCCTGCCGTCATTTCGGCAACATCTTATCGGGCGTGGTCATCAATGCGCTGATCTACGCAGCGCTGGCGATTGCCAACCGTGCGCTCTTCGGGCTTATCCCGGGCGCCGTGGGGCAGCTGCTGGGAGCTATCCCGTTCCTGGATGTCGGTCTTCCGGCCATCCTCTCAGTCTACTTCGACTGGTTCACGGGAGTCATGCAGGCGTTCATCTTCTGCATGCTGACCGTCATGTACATTGCTAACGCGGCTCAGCCCGACGAATAAAAGGACGGGCGGCAAAAACAGAAAAGACCAATCTTAATGAAGGAGGATTCATCATGGATTTTACAGTATTGGCTAAAGGTATTGCGCTGGCCGGATGCGGAATCGGCGCCGGATGTGCTCTGATCGCAGGTATCGGCCCCGGTATCGGTGAAGGACGTGCTGTTGCGAGCGCGCTTGACGCGATCGGACGCCAGCCCGAATGCAAGGGCGATGTGACAAGCACCATGCTTCTTGGCTGCGCCATCGCCGAGACGACCGGTATCTATGGTTTCGTGACAGGCCTTCTGCTGATCTTCGTGGCACCGAACACCTTTATGGGACTGCTTGGATGATCATATCCTGAAACGATGAACGACAGGAGGTAGGACATGAAAGTACAGGATTTAGTTACGCTGGTCCCATGGACTTTCGTCGCACAGATCCTTAACCTTTTCCTGCAGGCGTTCCTGATCAAAAAGTTCCTGTTCAAGCCCATCAATGAGGTGCTCCAGAAGCGCCGCGAGGCGGCTGATGCCCAGATAAGAGAGGCCCAGGAGGCAAAATCCGAGGCGGATGCCATCAAGAGCGAGTATGAGCAGAACATGGCAGTTGCCAGGGAGCAGGCCAACGAGATCGTGGCCCGCGCCCAGAAAACGGCTTCTGACCAGAGCGATGAGATCCTCGCCAAAGCCAGTGAGGAGGCCAGGGCGATCAGAGCCAAGGCCCAGGCTGACATTGAGCAGGAGAGAAAGAACGCTGTCAGTGAGATGAAGAATGAGATCAGCAATGTGGCGATGGATATCGCCGGCAAGGTGATCGAGCGCGAGATCAGCGCGGAGGATCACCGTAAACTGATCGAAGAATTTATTGAGAATGTGGGTGAAGCCTCATGACGAATGCTGCCAGAATTTACGGCAACAGTCTCTATGACCTGGCACAGGAGGAAGGCTGCGTCGAGCCGATGGCCGAGCAGCTGCAGCAGATCCGCACGCTCTTTGCCGAGAATCCCGAGTATGTCAGACTGCTCGGCGAACCGACGATCGAAGCGGAGAAGCGCCGCGAACTTATGGATGAAGCCTTTGCCGGCGCTGAGAAATATCTGCTGAACTTTCTGAAGCTTCTGTGCGACAGGAACCTGCTGCGCGAATACGCGGGATGCTGCGACCAGTTCATGGACCGCTACCGCGAGGACCGCGGGATCGCTGTTGCCAGGGTGACCAGTGCGGTGCCCCTCGGTGAGGCACAGCTTTCGGCACTATGCGATAAGCTGGAAAAGATGAGCAATAAGACGGTGGAAATAAAGACCATCATCGATCCCTCCGTCATGGGCGGGATCAGGGTGGAACTGGACGGAAAGCTGCTCGACGGCACCGTAAAGGGACGCCTCGATGGGATCTCCAGGAAACTGGAGGAGGTATCCGTCTGATAAAGGACGACTTTTGCCGCGGCATCCGGCCGCAATACCAAAGAAGGATGGAACGGAAACATGCAATTAAAACCTGAAGAAATATCCAAGGTTATTCGCAGCCAGATCAAATATTATGACAATGCGATCCGGCAGGATGAGACGGGTACGGTTCTGATGGTGGGTGACGGTATCGCCAGGGTCAGCGGACTGACCTCATGTATGTCGGGCGAACTCCTCGAGTTTGAGGACGGCAGCTTCGGCATGGCCCAGAACCTGGAAGAGAACAGCGTATCCGCGGTGCTTTTCTCCACTGACCCGGATATCGGCGAGGGCCAGAGCGTAAAGCGCACCGGCAAGGTCGTATCGGTCCCCGTTGGGGAAGCGATGCTTGGCCGTGTCGTGAACTCCCTCGGGCAGGCCATCGACGGAGTCGGAAAAATAGAAACGACTGAATTTCGACCGATCGAATCCAGGGCTCCCGGCATCTGCGACAGACAGCCGGTCTTTGAGCCGCTGCAGACCGGCATCAAGGCGGTCGACTCCATGATCCCTATCGGAAGGGGACAGCGTGAGCTGATCATCGGTGACCGCCAGACCGGAAAGACCACTCTGGCGGTGGATACGATCCTTAACCAGAAGGGCAAGGACGTGATCTGCATCTATGTGGCGATCGGACAGAAGCGTTCAACGGTAGCCGCCCTCGCAGAAGACCTGAAAAAGAACGGCGCCATGGACTACTCGATCATCGTGGCGGCGACGGCTTCGGAAGCAAGCCCGCTGCAGTTTATCGCGCCTTATACCGGCTGCGCTATCGGCGAGTACTTTATGCAGCAGGGAAAACACGTGCTGATCATCTATGATGACCTGAGCAAGCACGCGGTAGCTTACAGAGCCCTTTCTCTGCTGATCAGACGTCCGCCCGGACGTGAAGCTTACCCGGGCGATGTCTTCTACCTGCATTCGAGACTGCTCGAGAGAGCCTCCAAGATGGACGATGCCCACGGCGGCGGATCGCTGACGGCACTTCCCATCATCGAGACCCAGGCAGGCGACATCTCCGCCTATATTCCCACCAACGTGATCTCGATCACCGACGGCCAGATCTTCCTGGAGACGGAACTTTTCCACTCCGGCATCATGCCCGCCGTCAACCCCGGCATCTCTGTATCCCGAGTCGGCGGCAATGCGCAGATCAAGGCCATGAAGAAGGTCGCAGGCTCCCTGAAGCTGCTGTACTCCCAGTACCGCGAGCTGCAGAGCTTCGCACAGTTCGGCTCCGACCTCGATGCCGATACGAAGGCAAGACTTGCACAGGGCGAACGTATCGTGGAAGTGCTTAAACAGAGCAAATCCCAGCCCGTGCCGGTGGAGAAGCAGGTGGCCATCATCTACGCCGTAACGAAAGACTTCCTTGCCAATGTGGATGTGAAGGACGTTGCTGAGTATGAGAAAGAGCTCTACCTGTATCTGGACAAGGATTCCGTCGGACTCGATGTGATGAGAACGATCAGTTCCACCGGAAAGCTTGAGGAGGAGACAGAAGCGAAGCTGGTCGATGTCCTCAAAGCATTTACCGATGGATTTACAGCCAGAAAAGGCAAAGAATAAAGGGAAGAAGGAGGGCTGATCCGAATGGCCTCGAATATGAAGGCAGTAAAGCTGAGGATCCGCAGTGTGCAGAGCACGATGCAGATCACCAAAGCGATGGAACTGGTGGCATCCTCCAAACTGCGCAGGGCAAGAGACAGAGCCATCACCTGCCGGCCCTATTTTGAAGAGCTCCATCAGACGCTGGTGGATATCGCGGACGGGAATACGGATTTTACTTCTCCCTATGTCCGCACCGGAAACAACGATAAGATATGCTACGTGGTCATCGGCGGTGACCGCGGCCTTGCAGGCGGCTATAACTCGAACCTTTTCAAGCACTTCGAAGCGGAGAGCAAAGATAAGGAAAAGATCATCTTTCCTGTAGGAAAGAAGGTCGTGGAGTACGCACAGCGAAGAGGCTATGAGATCATGAGCGACCAGTTCAGCCACATCGCCTCGGTATCCGTCTCGGACTGCTTTTCGATCGCCAACCTGGTGTGCAAAGAATTCAATGCCGGCCGGTTCGGACATGTGGCACTGTTCTACACCAAGTTCGTATCCATGATGTCCCAGACGGCGGGATCGTTCCCGATCCTTCCGCTCAACGACCTGACCAATCACGACGAGGATGCCGAGGAGCGGAAGAAAGTCCGCAACCTGATCCTGTACGAACCGAGTGCGGAAGAGGTATTCAACGCGATCGTGCCCGAGTATCTGGCAGGCCTGATCTACGGTGCGGTCTGCGAAAGCACCGCCAGTGAACTGGCAGCCCGCCGCACCGCTATGGACGCGGCGACGAAGAATGCCGGAGAGATGATCGACCAGCTGAACCTGTATTATAACCGGGCGCGCCAGGCGGCCATCACCCAGGAGATCACGGAGATCGTGGCAGGCTCCGACGGCGTATAAGGAGGAAACCAAAGACATGAGTGACAGACATACCGGCGAGATCGTGCAGGTGACGGGACCTGTGCTGGACATCCGCTTTAAGGCTGACCAGCTGCCTGCACTGTTAAACGCCATTGAGATCGAGAATAACGGTCAGCGTATGATCGCTGAGGTGGCTCAGCAGATCGGCGACAATATCGTACGCTGCATCGCCATGAGTTCCACGGACGGACTGGTCAGGGGCCAGGAAGCTGTGGATACCGGCGGCCCCATTACGGTGCCGGTAGGAGAGGGATGCCTCGGCCGCGTGTTCAACCTGCTGGGCGAGCCGGTGGACAACCAGCCCGCTCCCGAGGTTAAGGAACGCTGGTCCATCCATCGTCCTGCGCCTACATATGAAGAACAGACGTCCTCGACGGAGATCCTCGAGACGGGCATCAAGGTCGTCGACCTGATCTGCCCCTACGCAAAAGGCGGTAAGATCGGCCTGTTCGGCGGCGCCGGCGTCGGCAAGACCGTGCTGATCATGGAGCTGATCCATAACGTAGCCACCGCCCACGGCGGCATCTCCGTATTCACCGGCGTCGGTGAGCGTACCCGTGAGGGCAACGAGCTTTACGGCGAAATGAAGGAGAGCGGCGTTATCGATAAGACCGCCCTGGTCTACGGGCAGATGAACGAGCCGCCCGGAGCCAGAATGAGAGTCGGCCTTTCGGGCCTGACCATGGCGGAATATTTCCGTGATGAAAAGAACCAGGACGTGCTGCTGTTCATCGACAACATCTTCCGTTTCACCCAGGCGGGTTCCGAGGTTTCCGCGCTGCTGGGCCGCATGCCCTCCGCAGTAGGTTACCAGCCGACACTGGCAACGGAGATGGGCGAACTGCAGGAGCGCATCACCTCCACCCGGAAAGGATCCATCACTTCCGTTCAGGCTGTATACGTGCCTGCCGATGACTTGACGGACCCGGCTCCGGCAACGACTTTCTCGCATCTGGATGCGACCACGGTACTTGCCCGTGAGATCGCCAGCCAGGGCATTTATCCGGCGGTGGATCCGCTTGATTCCACAAGCCGTATCCTTTCTCCGGAGATCGTCGGCGAGGAGCATTACCAGGTGGCACGCCGCGTGCAGCAGGTGCTGCAGCGCTATAAGGAACTGCAGGATATCATCGCCATCATGGGTATGGACGAGCTCTCCGAGGAGGATAAGCTCAGCGTAAACCGTGCCAGAAAGATCCAGCGTTTCCTGTCCCAGAGCTTCTCCGTGGCGGAACAGTATACCGGCATGGAAGGCAAGTATGTGCCGCTGAAAGAGACCCTGCGCGGTTTCAGGATGATCCTGGACGGCGAGTGCGACGAGATCCCCGAGAGCTGCTTCCTGTTCGCGGGTACCATCGACGATGTCTTTGAGAAGGCTAAAGCATAAGAAGGAGGCTGTTTATGAACACCTTCCCGCTGAAAATCGGTACGCCCGACGGCATGCTCTTTGACGGAGAGGCCGAGCGCATCGTGGTGCGCAGTATCCGGGGCGATCTGGCTGTCCTTGCGGGACACACCAATTTCTGCACCGCTCTGGGGATGGGCGAAGCTCATCTGGTAGATGCGGAGGGAAAGACCCGCAAAGCTGCCTGCATCGGCGGCCTGATCTCGGTCATGAACGGTGTCTGCCGCGTGTTGGCCACCACCTGGGAATGGGAGGAGGATATCGACACGCAAAGAGCCGCCGACGCCAAGGCCAGGGCAGAGAAGCAGATGGCCGAGGGAGGAATGAGCGATCACGATTACATGATCGTTCGTGCCAGGCTGAACAGAGCGCTTGTACGTCTGAGCGTAGGAAAATAAAATGACTTTAGATCGGGTAGGGATCTTTATCCCTACTCGATTCATATCTGTGCACAAAAAGCACGTTGGGAGTAGAACATGCCGAAGGAAAAGACGATCAAACAGGGGAAAGCATTATGGATCCTGGCTGCGCTGATGGCGGCGGGATGCATTTTTGTATTCCACAACTACATTTTCGGAAACGACACCATGGTCTTTGGCGACGTGGGATCCGATACGAAAGCGCAGTACATCATGTGGTACAACGGGGTGGCAAACCGCTTAAGGACGGGGACGTTCTCCCTCTGGGATTTCCACAGCGGCCTGGGCGTCAACCAGATCGACCTGAACATCACCGGACCGTTCACCCTGCTGGTCTATCTGTGCGGATTCCTGTTCGGACCGGACAAGATCGCGTTTTGCATGGTCTATATCCAGATCCTTAAAGTGATCCTTTCCGGATTTACCTGCTATCTGCTGCTTTCTCTGTTCGACTATGATCCGTCCGCAAAGATCATCGCGTCTTTTCTCTATGCCTTCAACGGCTATCTGATGGTCTGGGGACAGCATTACATGATGGGTTCCGTGGTCGTCTTCCTGCCGCTCCTGGTGTGGGCTGTGGAGAAGACGGTGCGCGATATACGGTGGGCGCTCGGACTGGCAGCCGCGAGTGCACTGCTCATCCTGAACAGTTATTACCAGGGATACATGTCCATCCTGGCTGTTGCGATCTACGTGACGATCCGTGTGCTGCTTTTTGATACAAGGCCTTTTATCGGCAGACTTAAGCTGTTTTTCACCTGTGCCTTTTCCATGGCGTTCGGACTGGTGATGGCGGCAATCAACCTGATCCCGTCGCTGACAACGCTCTCCGACACCAACCGTCTTGATTCCAATTACACGCTGTTTTCGAGACTCATCGCCAACCTGTCCCTGTGGGGAAAAGAATATTACAGGACCCTGCTTTACCGCTTTTTCGGAAACAACCTGCAGGGCGCCGGCAATGAATTTCTCGGCGACCTCAACTATTATGAAGCCCCGAGCCTGTTTTTCTCGGCGCTGCTGATCATTCTGCTTATCCAGTATGTTTTCCTGATCGTACGGCAGAAGCAGACCCTTCTCCAGAAACTGGCCCAGTACCTGGGCATCCTGGCCGGAGCATTCATTCTCATCGTCCAGGTGGGCAGCCTGATCTTCAACGGATTTGCGTATTCTTTCTCGCGCCACACGTTTGTACTGCTGCCTTTCTTCGCGATGATCTGTGCCTGGACATTAAACGGACTGATACGGGAGAGGCAGATCAGCCTGGCCGGCCTGGCAGTCGGTCTTCTGGTCGTCTGCGCTGTTTACATCAAAGCGTACACCAACTATAAACATCCGACCTATGAGACCAATGCGCTGATCCTGTTTGCCGGAGCGCTGGTCATGATTGCCGCTCTTTACTTCCTCAGCCGGGATGGCGCTGACAGAGCCATGCTCATCCGTATCCTGACGGCGGCTGTGTTCGTGACCATGGTCTGCGACAGCGCTCTGTGCTACCGCTGGCGCACCACCGTCAAAAAGACGGACACCTCCTATTTTGACGAGACCTATCACGGGGATACCACGAAAGCGCTGGAATGGGTCGCCGCGCAGGATGACAGTTTCTACCGGCTGGAGAAGGATTACAGCAACGCCGCCTATTATATGGAATCTCTGGCTCAGGATTACCGCGGCGTGAGCACGTATAACTCGACCCAGAGCCGGAACTATGCCGAGTTTACCAGCAAGCTCTGGCCGCAGCTTTCGCCCGGTTATGACCCGAACCATTTCACGTTCCGCTCCGCGGTCCATGAGGATGTGATGGCGTCGCTTTCCAATGTGAAATATCTGCTCAGCCATGATCCGAAGCCGCCGACGGAAGCCTGGGAGATGGTTCATCAGGAAGGCGATGTGTACGTATTCCGCAACACGCGGACACAGAGCATCGGCAAGTTCTATACGAAGACGATCACTTCTGACGTTTATGACAAGGCGCGTGACGGCCTGGAACAGTGGGATCTCCTGCCGGAGGTGCTGATTACTTCGGAAGAAACGCCGTACGATATCGGAGAAGAGGGACTGGCCCCGTACGCAAGAGAAGAGGTGAAGGAGCCCTTTGACAGGGACCGCATTGACCTTGCTCACTATCATATGCTCGACGACGGAGCAGGCTTTGACGGCGTCGGGACGGTCGTCATTCCCTTATCACCCGAAAAACGCTCATCTTATAAAAATATGACAGTCCGCTTCGATGTGGAGAGTGATACCTCCGGAGCGATCTGGATCTATGTCAACGACGAGCGCGGCTACGAGCATTTTAATGTAGGCAAACAGGGATACCGCATCAGCGTCCCGTCCGATACTGAGCAGATCACGATCCGCGCGGACAATGACGAACTGAAGATGAACGTCACCGGCATTCGTTTCTATGGAAGCAATTCCGACCGGGCTTTCTCGGATGAAGCGAAGATCGACATTCACTTCGAGGGAGACGATGCGCACCTGGCGGGTACGATCGAGGCGCAGCAAGACGGCATCGTGATGCTGGCGATCCCGATGGAAGAGGGCTGGAAGGTCTATCTTGACGAGCAGGAAGCGCCGTTGACCCGCTCCGACTACCTGTACATGTCGTTCCCGGTAAGTGCCGGCAGCCATACCATCAAGGCAGTCTACACATCGCCGCGGTTCTTTATGTCAGGGATGATCAGCCTGGGAGCATGTGCGCTGTGGCTTGCAGCCGTGCTGCTGACCGTGCTGGCGGGGAGAAAGAAGCGCGCGTAAAGCCGGCGGCGAAAGCGCCGGCTGAGCGCGGACCGGAGAAGACCTCTCAAGTGCCCTACGTATAGTGGTTTTCAGGCCTTACGGACACTATAAAATGTGTTTGACAAACCAGTTTATGCCATTTATAATGATAAAGCGTCCTGAAAAAAGGGCGCTTAAAATTTAATATTTCTGTAGAGAATTCAGAATCCGGAGAAATACTCAAGAGGCTGAAGAGGCGCCCCTGCTAAGGGTGTAGGTCGGTAATCCCGGCGCGAGGGTTCAAATCCCTCTTTCTCCGTTTCTTTTTTTCTGCTTTGTCAAAAAAACAGTTGACAAGGATCGGAACGCGTGATATAGTTGTGAAGTTCCGCCCAAAAGAGCAGAACAAAAGAATGCACATTGACAATTTAATAGTGAAACAACCTTGAAAATTCTTTTAAAAATTTTTTTCTTGTACTCGGATGAGCGATCATCCGGCGTACAAACAACAGTAAAAAAGGAATTAGCCAAGCAATTGTCTAAGACCTGGAACAAACATTTTTTCAGAGAGTTTGATCCTGGCTCAGGATGAACGCTGGCGGCGTGCTTAACACATGCAAGTCGAACGAAGCACTTGAACCTGATTTCTTCGGATTGAAGGATCTTGTGACTTAGTGGCGGACGGGTGAGTAACGCGTGGGCAACCTGCCTCACACTGGGGGACAACAGTTGGAAACGACTGCTAATACCGCATAAGCGCACACTGCTGCATGGCAGAGTGTGAAAAACTGAGGTGGTGTGAGATGGGCCCGCGTTGGATTAGGTAGTTGGTGAGGTAACGGCCCACCAAGCCGACGATCCATAGCCGACCTGAGAGGGTGACCGGCCACATTGGGACTGAGACACGGCCCAAACTCCTACGGGAGGCAGCAGTGGGGAATATTGCACAATGGGCGAAAGCCTGATGCAGCGACGCCGCGTGAGCGAAGAAGTATTTCGGTATGTAAAGCTCTATCAGCAGGGAAGATAATGACGGTACCTGACTAAGAAGCACCGGCTAAATACGTGCCAGCAGCCGCGGTAATACGTATGGTGCAAGCGTTATCCGGATTTACTGGGTGTAAAGGGAGCGTA
>JBGUOI010000016.1:0-19951 GCA_045118075.1 Porcincola sp.
TGCATCGATTCGGATCCGGACCGTTTAAACACAAATATCTACAACAAGATCACACAGTCTGCAAAAGACCTGGTAAGGGTCGGAAAAGAGATCGAGCGTGATTACGGGATTCCCATCGTAAACAAGCGAATTTCCGTGACCCCGATCGCACTGGTCGGAGGCAGTGCGTGCAAAAGCACGTCGGATTTTGTCCGGATCGCAAAGACTCTGGATAAAGCCGCCAATGAAGTCGGCGTTAATTTTATCGGGGGCTATTCTGCGCTTGTCTCGAAAGGAATGACTCCGGCGGACGAGCTGCTGATCAGGTCCATTCCGGAAGCACTGGCTTCAACGCAGAGAGTCTGCAGCAGTGTCGATGCCGGCTCTACAAAAGCGGGAATCGATATGGATGCCGTGCGCCTGCTCGGCGAAATGATCGTGGAAACTGCCCGAAGGACAGCCGACAGTTCATCCATCGGCTGTGCGAAACTGGTGGTATTTTGCAACGCACCGGATGACAATCCGTTTATGGCGGGCGCTTTTCACGGAGTGACCTGTCCGGATCTGATGATCAATGTAGGCGTATCCGGTCCGGGTGTCGTCAAGACGGCGCTTGAACAGGTAAGGGAAGCTGATTTTGAAACCCTGTGCGAGACGATCAAAAAGACTGCGTTCAAAGTGACCCGGGTAGGCCAGCTGGTGGCCAGGGAGGCTTCCCGCAGGCTTGGCATCCCGTTCGGCATCATCGATCTTTCACTGGCTCCCACGCCTGCGGTCGGAGATTCCGTTGCGGATATCCTTTGCGAGATCGGACTTGAATATCCGGGAGCGCCCGGAACGACGGCTGCATTGGCGCTGTTAAACGACCAGGTGAAAAAAGGCGGTGTCATGGCTTCTTCTTATGTGGGAGGACTGAGCGGGGCATTTATCCCGGTCAGCGAAGACCAGGGCATGATCAATGCCGTGAACGCAGGTGCGCTGACACTCGAAAAACTCGAGGCGATGACCTGTGTGTGCTCTGTCGGACTGGACATGATCGCAGTGCCGGGAGATACAAGCGCCGCATCGATCTCGGGAATCATCGCTGACGAGATGGCCATCGGCATGGTCAACGCAAAAACAACGGCAGTCAGGCTGATTCCGGCTGCCGGCAAGAAAGTGGGGGATTTCGTTGAATTCGGCGGACTGCTCGGAGCAGCTCCCGTCATGCCGGTCAACGGATTTTCATGCGGAAGACTGATCGAAAGAAAAGGCAGGATTCCTGCTCCGATCCACAGCTTTAAGAACTGAAAGAAGTAAGATCGTCCAGAATGATGGGAGAACGGGTATACTCGTTCTCCCTTTTGTTTTTCGCCTGGAGAAGGCGATAGAGACTGCTGCAGCGCACATCTTCGTTAAACCCGGCAAAGGCTTCGTCCGAAAGCAGTCTGCCGGCAGACGCCGGTTTGGTGATCAGAGGGATAGAAGTGTTGTTTTTTAAGGCTTTAAGCAGCGCTGCGGCAGACCGTCTGAAACCGAGAATTCTCACGTAGGAGGCTTCCGGGCAGGGAGCCTCTTTCTCAAGCCCCAGGAAAATATGAAGCAGGACACGGCGGATCCTGGTCAGCGTATATTGCTTGGTCTTGACGATATCAGCAAAACCGGAAGCATCGGTATAAGAATTTCTCAGACTTCTGATACGGGCCGCGATCTCATCAGAGGCATCCATAATGCTGCCGGGGTCGGTCGAAAGCAGCGCATAATGAAGCAGGATATCGTATTTTGACGGATCCCAGGAACCGTAGATCTCAAGATCTCTCCGTAAAATCTCAAATGAAGCGGACGGTATGGCGCGGGCAGCGGAACAGATCCCCTCTTCGCGGTATCTGCGCCGGATCCCTTCTGCAGAGGGATATTCAGCAGAAATGCTCCCCTCAAGGCTGTGATAGCCTTCCCCGATGCGGCGGACCGTGAAAGGAGTGATCGCAGATCCGGTCCGGATAAGTGCGTTAAGGTATTCCAATGCAAGGATATTGTTCGGAGAACCCATAAGGTCTGCCGGGTCATTGCCGGAAAGCTGCTGTTTACCGGTGAGCAAAGCAGCGAGTGAGCGCTGCCTGGCCGCCGCATAGGTGGCTCCTTCTTTCAGGGAGGATGTCAAAATATCTTTAAATAACGGTGTTTCGCCAGAAAGCAGATCTGCGATCCGGGTCAGGGCGCCAAGGTCCCCCGATTCAGAACCGAAAGAGATAAGGTCGATGCACCCTAAGGCATTCAGAATCTTTACGGATCCTGACGCAAAATCGCCCGCGCTGGAGACGGCTGTTCTTACGGGCATTTCGAGTACCAGATCGGCGCCTCCTTCGAGCGCCATCCCGGTCCTTGTGTATTTATCCGCAAAGGCAGGCATACCGCGCTGCACAAAATCGGGACTCATCAGGGCGATCACATAGTCTGCTCCGCCTGCTTCTTTCGTTTTCCGAATCTGGAAGGCGTGTCCGTTATGGAAAGGATTGTATTCGGCTATGACTGCGGCGCATCTCATGCTCTTTCTCCTTAAAAAACCTTGTTATAACCCAGATGATAACACCTTGTACGGGATTTGGAAATGGTTTATAATATATACAGTTTGTGCCGCTGCCGCAGGGCAGATTTTTATGGAACGTAAATCATGCAAGGGAGGAAAGGAGTAAGACTATGGGATTCATTGATGAACTCAAAGCAAAGGCAAAGGCAGACAAGAAGATGATCGTACTTCCGGAGTCCATGGACAAAAGGACTTTTGAAGCGGCTGAGAAGATCCTGAAAGAGGGGATCGCCAATATCGCCATTATCGGTACGAAAGAAGAGATCGAGACAAACGGAGCCGGTTTTGACCTGACAGGTGCTCTCATCATTGATCCGATGACGGATCCGAACAAACAGAAATATATTGACAAGTTTGTTGAACTTCGTTCAAAGAAGGGTGTCACCCCTGAGATCGCGAAAGAGCAGATGGAAAAGGACTATATGTACTATGCCTGCCTGATGTGCAAATGCGGCGACGCTGACGGCGTTGTTTCAGGCGCCTGCCATTCCACCGGAAACACGATCCGCCCGGCCCTTCAGCTTCTGAAGACGAAACCCGGCATCAGCAGCGTTTCCGGTTTCTTCCTGATGGAAGTTCCCGATTGTGATATGGGTGAGAACGGCCTGTTTGTTTTCGCGGACTGTGCTGTAAACACCGATTTCGATTCTCCCAAGCTGGCTGAGATCGCCATTCTCTCCGCTGAATCCTTCAAGAACTTTGTCGGAGCGGAGCCGAAAGTAGCCATGCTTTCTTACTCCACCAAAGGTTCCGCCAAACATGATGATGTCACCAAGGTATCCGAGGCCGTGAAGATCGTTCAGGAGACCCGTCCTGACATCTGTGTGGACGGTGAGCTGCAGCTTGATGCGGCGCTCGTTGCCTCCGTCGGTGAACTCAAGGCACCGGGCAGCACCGTGGCCGGTCATGCCAATACGCTGGTGTTCCCCAGCCTGGAAGCAGGCAATATCGGATACAAGCTGGTTCAGCGCCTGGCCAAGGCAAATGCTTACGGCCCTGTTCTTCAGGGACTGGCTATGCCGGTCAACGATCTGTCCAGAGGCTGCTATGCCGATGATATCGTCGGTGTTGTGGCTATGACCGCCGTACAGGCACAGCAGCAGGGCTGAGCTGCGGAAAATAAAGGAGGAAAATAATAATGAATGTACTGGTTATCAACTGCGGAAGTTCTTCCCTTAAATTTCAGCTGATCAATTCCGATACTGAGGAAGTGGCCGCCAAGGGTCTTTGCGAACGTATCGGTATCGACGGACGCTTAGTCTATCAGCCCGCTGACGGAGAGAAAGAGATCACCGAAGCTCCGATGCCCACCCATACTGAAGCGATCAGCATGGTGCTTGATGCCCTCGTAAATCCGAAGACAGGTGTGTTAAAGAGCCTTGATGAAGTAGAAGCGATCGGCCATCGTGTCCTGCACGGCGGTGCCAAGCTGACTGCCTCCAGGATCATCGACGACTATGTGATCTCGGTCATCGACGAGTGCTGTGACCTGGGACCTTTACATAATCCGGCCAACCTGATGGGTATCCGTGCCTGCATGAAGCTGATGCCCGGCAAGGCCAACGTGGCTGTCTTTGATACCGCGTTCCATCAGACGATGCCCGCTAAGGCTTACCGTTATGCCATTCCGACGAAGTTCTATGACAAATATGCCATCCGTAAATACGGTTTCCACGGCACCAGCCACAGCTTCGTCTCCAAAGAGACCATCAAATACCTGAACCTTGACAAGGAGACTTCCAAAGTCATCGTGGCTCACCTCGGCAACGGAGCTTCCATCAGTGCCGTAAAAGGCGGCGAGTGCGTGGATACTTCCATGGGACTGACACCACTTGAAGGCCTGATCATGGGGACACGTTCCGGTGACCTTGACCCGGCAGTGCTTGAGTATCTGTGCAACCACGAGAACCTTTCTGTGTCCGATATGCTTCGGATCCTGAACAAGGAATCGGGTGTGTTTGCTCTTTCCGACAATCTTTCGAGCGATTTCCGCGACCTGGAAGAGGCGATGAACGGCGGCAACAAGGCAGCTGAACTTGCAATCGACGCATTCAGCTATCGCGTGGCGAAATATATCGGCTCCTATGCGGCCGCGATGAATGGCGTGGACGCGATCGCCTTTACGGGCGGCATCGGCGAGAACGCCGGAATCGTCAGGGAAAAGGTCATCGGCTATCTCGGCTTCCTCGGACTTGCCATCGATCCCGAGCAGAACAAGAAGAGAGGCGAAAGATGCATCATCTCCACCAAAGATTCCAAGGTCATTGCAGCGATCGTCCCGACCAACGAGGAACTTGCCATCTGCCGTGAGACCGTGGAACTGGTTGAGAGAGCCGGCAAAGCGGAAGAAGAGATCTGACGCCGGATAAAGCGAAATATCCGCTTGACAATAAAACAGGCAATGTTTATAATTGTCGAGTATGTATTAAAAGGAGTCTGTATCCATGAACCTGACAGAAGTTATTCTGAATGAGGGAAAGGTACTGACAGCGGATGCCGCTCTTGAGAGCGAGACATTTGAGATGCCGTTCGGCAGCTTTCCGATCTCGAAAAAGAGCCCGGTCCACCTGGAGATCAAAAACCTCGGTGACCGGAAGCTGAGCATACGCGGAAATGTCAGTGTTGAAGTCCTGATCGGGTGCGCAAGGTGTCTGGAGGATGTTCCCACCGCGCTGGAGCTGACATTTGATCTGGAAGCGGATATGAAGCTCTCTGATGAGGAGAGGATCCGTGAAATGGATGAGAGTCCTTTCCTGCATGGATATAACCTGGATGTGGATAAGCTTGTCTATGGTGAAGCACTTCTGAACTGGCCTGCGCAGGTGCTGTGCAAAGAAGACTGTAAAGGGCTGTGCGTCGTGTGCGGCCAGAACCTGAACCAGAAGACATGTAACTGTGATAGAACAGATTTTAATCCATTTATGGCTAAGATCCGTGATATCTACTTGGCGAATAAGGAGGTGTGAAACCATGTCGATCTGTCCGAAAAACAAACATTCCAAGGCTCGCAGAGACAGCCGCAGGGCTAATTGGAAGATGAGTGCTCCGAATCTGGTCAAATGCAGCAAATGCGGCGCGCTTATGATGCCCCACAGAGTCTGCAAGGAATGCGGAACCTACAATAAAAAAGAGATCATTGCCATGGATGCGGAGTAATCCGGATACAATGGCAGGCTGATCAGATCAGTAAGTAGACCAGGCTGCATTTCCTGTCGGAGATGCAGCCTTGTGTTCGTTATGATACATTAGTGCAGCAAAGCATATTAGCGCTGCCCTCATACGGAGGTCATCAAATGAGCCAACAGATCCGCGTAGCGGTTGATGCCATGGGCGGGGATAACGCGCCGGGCGTGATCGTGAAGGGTGTGACCGATGCCCTGAACGAACGTGAAGACCTGTCAGTGATTCTGACAGGCCGGTCAGAACAGATCGAAGCTGCTCTCAAAGGATACACCTATCCGAAGGACAGGCTGGCCATCCGTGATGCGCGGGAAGTGATCGAGATGTCGGAATCTCCCGTGAACGCGATCCGCAGGAAAAAAGATTCTTCGATCGTGGTGGCGATGAAGCTTGTGAAAGACAAAGAAGCGGATGCGTTCGTATCCGCGGGCAGTTCAGGCGCGATCCTGGTGGGTGCCCAAGCGATCATCGGAAGAATCAAAGGTATCCGCAGACCGCCGTTCGCGGCGCTCATGCCGACCAGAAAAGGCGTTTCCCTGCTGCTCGATTCGGGAGCCAATGTGGACGTAAGGAGCGAACACCTTCACCAGTTTGCGAAGATCGGGACCATCTACATGCGCGATGTGATCGGAATCAAAAACCCGTCCGTCGGCCTGATCAATATCGGGGCTGAAGAAGAGAAGGGGAATGCACTCGTTAAAGAAACATTTCCTATCCTGCGCGGGGATGAGACGCTCAACTTTATCGGCAGCGTTGAGGCGAGAGATGTGCCCGAAGGAGGTACGGATGTCCTCGTTGCCGACGGATTTGCCGGCAATATCGTATTGAAGATGTATGAAGGCGTCGCCACGGCTCTGCTGGGCGCAGTGAAGGAAGGACTGATGTCTTCCCTTCGCAGCAAGATCGGGGCGCTGCTTATAAAACCGGCGCTCAAAGGGGTCCTTAAGACTTATGATGCCACCGCTTACGGCGGGGCGCCGATGCTCGGACTTAATGCCCTGGTAGTCAAGATTCACGGAAGTGCCAAAGACAGAGAAGTCAAAAACGCCATGTTCCAGTGCATGGATTTTGTGAAAGCAGATATCAGCGAAAAGATCAGAAAAGTTACCGAAGCGGATCAGACGGCTGATGAGCAGTAAAGGAGAGTACACGTATGGAATTTGAGAAATTACAGCAGATCATTGCCGAAGTGCTGAGCGTCGATGTGGATGAGATCACACCTGCGACTACTTTCGTAGATGATCTCGGCGCGGATTCCCTCGATGTATTTCAGATCATCATGAGTATCGAGGAAGAGTTCGATATTGAGATCAATCAGGAAGATGCGGAAAAGATCGTGACGGTGGGAGATGCCGTGGAAGCGATCCGCAGCGTGATCTATTAACGGGACATGATCAGATCAAAGGCTTCCCGATCCGGCCGCACGGCCGACTGAGGAAGCCTTTTTTCATGCAGCCGGCAGCCCTTAAGCGCCGGAGGAAGGCAGTATCCATGTATTACAAAGAGGACCTATCCGGCCTGGAAGAGAAGATCGGGCACCGATTTGAGAAAGCTGATCTGCTCGCTCAGGCATTAAATCACAGTTCTTTTGTCAATGAGCATAAAAAACATCATCTGACAGACAACGAGAGGCTTGAGTTTCTCGGAGACGCTGTTCTCGAACTGTGCAGCAGTGAATACCTCTACAAAAATTATCCGGATATGCCGGAAGGAAACATGACAAGATTAAGAGCTTCTCTCGTGTGCGAGCCGACGCTTGCCATGTGTGCCCGGGAACTGGACCTGCCGGATTTTATCCGCCTGGGCAGGGGAGAGGAACTGACCGGCGGAAGAAAACGCGATTCGATCGTGTCGGACGCTCTTGAAGCGGTGATCGGTGCGATCTATCTGGATGGTGGTCTTGCTGATGCAAAAGAGTTCATCGAACATTTTATCCTGAATGATATCGATCATAAAAAACTCTTTTTTGACAGCAAAACGATCCTCCAGGAAGTTGTCCAGCGCGACCTGAAAGGGCAGGAGATCTGCTATGAACTGACAGGGGAGGACGGACCCGACCATGCCAAGGAATTTACGGTCTGTGTCCGGATCGGGGACCGGGTCTTCGGCAGCGGATGCGGAAGCACCAAGAAATCCGCCGAGCAGGAGGCCGCCTACCGCGCATTGCTGGAACTGGAGAAAAATGACTGATCTTTGTTGAGAGGAACAGCATGTATTTAAAGAGCATTGAGATCAACGGATTTAAATCCTTTGCCAATAAAACGGTACTGAAATTTCATAACGGGATCACGGGAATAGTAGGCCCGAACGGTTCGGGCAAGAGCAATGTTGCCGATGCGGTGCGCTGGGTCCTGGGCGAGCAGAGAGTCAAACAGCTTCGCGGCGGCAATATGCAGGATGTCATCTTTGCGGGCACGATGAGCCGTAAACCGCTCGGATATGCATATGTTGCCATCACTTTGAACAATGAAGACCATGCGCTCCCGATCTCTTACGATGAAGTGACGGTTGCCAGACGGTTGTACCGCTCCGGGGAGAGTGAATACCTTCTTAACGGATCACCCTGCCGCCTTAAGGATGTCTATGAATTATTCTATGATACCGGTATCGGTAAGGAAGGATATTCCATCATCGGACAGGGCCAGATCGACAAGATCTTAAGCGGAAGACCGGAAGACCGGAGAGAATTGTTCGATGAGGCAGCCGGTATCGTGAAATTTAAACGCCGGAAATACGAAGCCCAGCGAAAACTAGAAGGTGAAGAGCAGAACCTGGTGAGGGTAAGCGATATCCTTTCCGAACTGTCAAGGCAGGTCGGTCCGCTGGAAAAACAGGCCCAGAAAGCCAGGGAATACCTGCACCTTAAAGAAGAACTGAAGGCATATGATGTCAACCTCTTTTTGAGAGAATATGAGGAGAACCAGAAGAACCTGGACCAGATCCGGGAGAATCTGGATGCGGCCAGACAGGAGCTCGAAGAAGTTCGTGAGCGCTCCGCCGAAGCCAGGCAGCAATACGATGAAGCCTGCCGGGATATTGAAAAAGTCGATGAAAAGATCAGCGGCGGGAATGAGGAGCTGACTTCCGAACGGCTGCTTCAGCAGCAGCTCGACGGTGAGATCCTGGTCCTGGAGGAACAGATAAAGACCGGTGAGAGCAGCATTCTTTCCCAAACGCAGAGAATTGACAGGATCGATGAAGAACTCGAGGCAAAAGAGGCAGCCATCAGGGAGAACATAGAAACCGGCGAGAAAAATGAAAAAGCATCCGCGGACAGTGCCCTGATGGAAAAAGAGGGGGAAAAGACTCTGGCGGATGCCGAGTCGAAAGAACAGCAGATCCAGGCCAGAATCGACGAAAGTACCCAGGAACATATTAAGCTCCTTGAAGAGCGCACCAGTCTGACTTCGGCCAGACAGCGCGCCGATACCATGCTCGAGCAGATTCATCTGCGCAGGTCACAGGTAGGGAGTCACCTGGAAAAACTAAAGCATGATGAGGAAGCTCACCGTCTGGAGATCGAAGAGCAGGGAAAGACGCTTGAAGCGATCCAAAAGACCATCGAGTCTTTGAACGAGAGTAATGAAGCGTCCGGAAAGGAACTTCTGGAATGCCAGGATACCGCCGCTTCTTTAAGCGCACAGCTGGAAAAACAGCAGAGCATCTATCACCGCAGCGCCTCCAGACTGGACGCCCTTATTGCGATCGCAGAGCGATATGACGGATACGGGAACAGTATCCGTAAAGTCATGGAGCAGCGATCCTCCCAGAAGGGACTTCTGGGGGTCGTGGCGGATCTGATCCGCACAAAGAAAGAATACGAAACCGCGATCGAAACGGCGCTCGGAAACTCCATCCAGAATATCGTGACGGAGGATGAGGAGACAGCGAAACAAATGATCGCCTTCCTGAAAGAGAACCGTTACGGGCGCGCCACATTTCTGCCGCTGAGCGCCATGACCGACCCGCCTGCCTTCAAACAGGAAAAGGCACTTGAGATGGCCGGCGTCATCGGACTGGCTTCAGAGCTGGTAAAAAGCGATGAAAAGTACAGGCAGCTGGTAAAACAGCTCCTTGGAAGAACGGTCGTGGTGGACAATATCGACCACGCCGTAGACCTGGCCAGAAATTTTCGCTATTCGCTGCGGATCGTGACACTGGAGGGAGAACTTTTAAGCGCGGGCGGCTCCATGACGGGCGGTGCCTTTAAAAATACGCTGAACCTCCTCGGAAGAAGGCGTGAGATCGAGAATCTTCGTGAGCAGGTGGAAGCTGAGAGGAAAAAAGCCGAGGATCTGCGCTCCGGCATTGATTCCGTCAAGGGGCGCAGGAATGAATTAAGAGATCTGGTCAGAGAGATCGGGGAAAAACTTCAGCAGGCTTATCTTGAACAGAATACGGCAGTGCTCCGGCAAAAAGAAGCTTCCCAGCGTCTTGAGGAGGACCGCGAAAAACTCAAGACCTATGATCTGGAGACGGGACAGATCCGTGTCAGGATCATGGAACTGAATAAAGAAAAGACCCGGGCTGATCTCGAACTTGACAAACTGGCCGGTAAAGAAAAACAGCAGGGTTCCGAGATCGAAAAACTCCAGGATGAGCTGGATAAGGCACACGGACTGGTCACTTCCTGCCGGGAAGCGCTTGAGAACATCCGTCTGGAAAAAGCGGCTCTTGAACACAGCCGTGTTTTTCTGGAAGGGGAGAATGAACGCCTTGTACAGGAAAAAGAGCAGCTTCTCACAGAAAAAGAACAGCTTGATCTCTCCTGCGCAGAGCAGACAAAGCTGATCGAAGAACGGAAGAAGCAGATCGTTTCTGTCAAAGAGCGAAAGGAAGAGAGCTCAAAGAAGGCACTGGGGATCGCCAAAGAGCTGGAGAGGCTGGAAAAAGAGAAAGATACCGGGAATACTTCTCAGAGAGCTTTGTTTGAAAAACGGGAAGAGCTTTCCGAGAGAGCATCACTTCTGGACAAAGAATGCTACCGGCTTACTTCACAGGCAGAAAAACTCGAGGAGAACGCCGAGAACAGAAGCACTTATATGTGGGAGGAATACGGACTGACCTATTCCGCTGCCAGGGCTCTTTCAAGAGAAGACCTCGGAGCACGCTCATCATGGCGCAGAGCCATGAATGCCCTGAAAAAACAGATCAGGGACCTGGGAAGCGTAAATGTCAATGCCATAGAAGAATATAAGGAAGTCTCGACCCGGTATGAATTCCTGAAAGGCCAGTATGAAGACCTCGTCAATGCGAAAGAGGCTCTTCTTAAGATCATCGGTGAACTCGACAGCGGTATGCGCCGGCAGTTTAAGGAACAGTTCGGCCTGATCGCGAAGTCATTTGATAAGACGTTCAAAGATATGTTCGGCGGCGGAACAGGCACGCTCGAACTAGTCGAGGATGAGGATATCCTTGAGAGCGGCATACGGATCATTGCGCAGCCGCCCGGGAAAAAACTGCAGAATATGATGCAGCTTTCCGGCGGTGAGAAAGCATTGACGGCGATCGCTCTACTGTTTGCGATCCAGAACCTCAAACCGTCTCCGTTCTGTCTTCTTGACGAGATCGAGGCGGCGCTCGATGAGAACAATGTGGACCGCTATGCCCGCTATCTGCACAAGTTGACAAAGCATACCCAATTCATTATTATAACTCATAGACGCGGCACAATGGCGGCCGCAGACAGGCTTTACGGCGTTACGATGCAGGAAAAAGGCATCTCGGCCCTGGTGTCTGTCGACCTGGTAACGGACAGTCTGGATAAGTAGGCGGACCATCCCGAAAGGCGGTGAGAAAAGATGGAAGAGAAGAAAGGTTTTTTTAAACGTCTGGTAGACGGGCTTTCCAAGACCCGTGACAATATCGTGACCGGATTTGATTCCATCTTTATGGGTTATTCAAGCATCGACGAAGATTTTTACGAAGAGCTTGAAGAAACACTGGTCATGGGTGATATCGGAATCAGTGCGACCACCTCTATCATTGAGGATCTCAAGACCAAGGTAAGGGAACAGAACATCAAGGATCCCGGAGAATGCCGCCGGCTCCTGATCCAAAGCATCAAAGATCAGATGGATCTGGGACCGGGTGCGTATGAGTTCGAGAACCGCAAGTCAGTCATCCTGGTCGTCGGTGTAAACGGAGTCGGTAAGACGACGAGCATCGGAAAACTGGCCGGACTTTTAAAGGATGACGGGAAAAAAGTTCTTCTCGCAGCGGCAGACACTTTCCGTGCTGCGGCAGGGGAACAGCTCTCCATGTGGGCTGAGCGTGCCGGTGTCGATATCATTATGGGACAGGACGGATCCGATCCCGGTGCAGTGGTGTTCGATGCGATCAACGCGGCCAAATCGAGAGGCACGGATATCCTGATCTGCGATACCGCAGGCAGGCTCCATAATAAAAAGAACCTGATGAATGAGCTGGTCAAGATCAACCGGATCATTGAACGGGAATACCCGGAGGCATACAAGGAGGTCCTTGTCGTACTCGACGGTACGACCGGACAAAATGCCTTGTCGCAGGCCAGGCAGTTCCAGGAGGCGACCGATATATCCGGCATTATTCTGACAAAGCTTGACGGGACGGCCAAAGGCGGCATCGCCGTTGCCATCCATGCGGAACTGGGCATCCCGGTAAAGTATATCGGAGTAGGCGAGCAGATCGATGACCTGCAGAAGTTCGATGCCGATGCTTTTGTCAATGCGCTGTTTGCCCAGGACGAGCCTTCATAAGGCAGGCCGGACAGGGAAAATCGAAGAAAAAACCGGACAGAAAGAAGAAAAATATGGAAATGTTAACACTGGAGGCCTTCGAGGAGGCCTCCGAAATCGTTGCGCAGGCCGCAAGAGAAACAAAACTTATCTACAGCGAATATTTCAGCAGTCAGTGCGGGAACCGCGTCTGGTTTAAACCTGAGAACATGCAGGTTACAGGCGCTTATAAGATCCGCGGCGCTTACTATAAGATCAGTACGCTTTCCGATGAGGAGCGGGAGAGAGGGCTGATCACGGCATCCGCCGGAAACCATGCCCAGGGAGTCGCTTATGCGGCCAAAGCATTCGGCTGTAAGGCAACGATCGTCATGCCGACGACCACACCGCTGATCAAGGTCAACCGGACAAAGAGCTACGGGGCTGATGTCATCCTGAAGGGGGACGTATATGATGAAGCCTGTGAATATGCTCTTTCGCTGGCAGCGGAAAAAGGGTATACGTTCATCCACCCGTTCGATGATCCCGCGGTCGCGACCGGACAGGGAACCATCGCCATGGAGATCATCAAAGAACTTCCGCTGGTCGACTATATCCTGGTACCGGTTGGCGGAGGCGGCCTCGCGACCGGAGTGAGCACACTCTCGCGGGCGCTTAACCCGAAGATCAAGGTGATCGGTGTGGAGAGCACCGGAGCTGCCTGCTTAAAAGAATCGCTGGCAAAAGGCGAAGTGACGACCCTTGCTCATGTCGATACCATTGCGGACGGCACTGCGGTACGGACGCCGGGAGAGATCATTTTCCCGTATCTGCAGAAGAACCTGGACGAAATCATTACCGTCGATGACGGGGAACTGATCGTTGCTTTCCTCGATATGGTCGAAAACCACAAAATGATCGTTGAAAATTCAGGTCTCTTAACGGCAGCAGCCCTCCGGCACCTTGATGTGACCGGAAAGAAGGTCGTATCGATCTTAAGCGGCGGAAATATGGATGTGATCACCATGTCCTCCGTAGTCCAGCACGGCCTGATCGCCAGAGACAGGATCTTTACGATCTCCGTCCTTCTGCCTGACAAACCCGGAGCCCTTGTCGGAGTAGCCGGTGTGATCGCGCGCGAACAGGGAAATGTGATCAAACTCGAGCACAACCAGTTTGTTAATACCAACCGGAATGCTGCCGTGAAGCTGACCATCACCCTGGAAGCATTCGGGAGCGAACACAAGAAGAGGATCGCGGACGCACTCGCAAAAGAAGGATATGTGCCTCATTTTGAGGATGTCGTCCTGTAATGATCTTTGTCAACAAAAAATACTTGACACACACGCTGCCGGTCTGTTAAGATTGGCAGCGTGAACTTTTATTCATGGATCCATCTATATACGGAATGAGAAAATGAACGAGATCCTGAGACGAACCCTTCTTTTCGATTTCTACGGTGAACTTCTTACGGCTCACCAGCAGGAAGTCTATCAGGAAGTGGTCTTTAATGATGTCAGTTTCAGCGAGCTGGCTGAGAGTGAACACGTCAGCCGCCAGAGCATTCATGAACTTGTGCGTAAATGCGACAGGCTCCTGGAAGCATATGAAGAAAAAATGCATCTGGTTTCGCGCTTTGAGAGCATCAGGGAGAATGTTTATAAGATCAGGCAGGTGCTGGAGAGTACCGGAGGAGATCCGGCATCCGGCAAGGATGTGATCATGGAGATCACGGACAGGATACTGAAGGAGCTTTAACGGTGGCATTTGAGAACTTAACCGAAAAACTGCAGAATGTCTTTAAAAACCTTCGCGGAAAAGGCAGGCTCTCGGAAGATGATGTGAAATCTGCCCTCAAGGAAGTAAAGATGGCTCTGCTTGAAGCAGACGTCAACTTCAAGGTGGTCAGACAGTTCACTAAAGCGGTCCAGGAGAAGGCGGTCGGCCAGGATGTGATGAACGGTCTCAATCCTGCGCAGATGGTCATCAAGATCGTGAATGACGAGATGGTCGAACTGATGGGTTCCTCCGGCGAGGTGCTGAAGGTCAATCCGGGCGGAGAACTGACCGTCATCATGATGATGGGCCTGCAGGGCGCCGGCAAGACGACGACTACGGCAAAACTGGCAGCTAAGTTTAAAAGCCAGGGAAAAAAGCCGCTGCTCGCTGCATGTGATGTTTATCGTCCGGCGGCGATCAAACAGCTTCAGCTGAACGGTGAGAGAGTCGGCGTGGAAGTCTTTTCACTCGGAGATCAGGAAAAACCGGAAGTGATCGCGGCAAAAGCGGTGGAATATGCCCGGGCAAACGGGTTCAACATGGTCTTCCTCGATACGGCCGGACGGCTGCATGTGGATGATGAGATGATGGATGAACTCGAGCGGATACGCCAGGCCGTGCATGTTGACCAGACGATTCTTGTCGCCGACGCCATGACCGGCCAGGATGCCGTGAACGTAGCCGAGCGGTTTGAGGAGAAGATCGGGATCGACGGAGTCATCCTCACCAAGATGGACGGCGATACGCGCGGCGGCGCTGCGCTTTCGATCCGGGCTGCCTGCGGAAAGCCCATCCTGTATGTGGGCATGGGAGAAAAACCTCAGGACCTGGAGCAGTTTTACCCGGACCGTATGGCTTCCCGCATACTCGGTATGGGAGATGTGCTGTCCCTGATCGAGAAAGCTCAGGAGAATCTCAACGAAGAGACCGCCAGAGATATGGAGAAAAAGCTGAGAAAAGCAACTTTCGGCTTTGACGATTATCTCGAGAGCATGTCCCAGATGAAAAAAATGGGCGGAATTCAGGAGATCCTGGGAATGCTTCCCGGAGTGGGAAATTCACAGATGAAAATGCTTGAAGATTCGGTCGATGAAAGCGTGATGGCGCGGACCGAAGCGATCATACTTTCCATGACGCCGAAGGAACGGGCCAATCCGGATATCCTTTCCGTTTCGAGGAAAAACCGGATCGCAAAAGGCGCCGGTGTCGATATCGCCGAGGTCAACCGGCTCGTCAAGCAGTTTGAACAGGCCCGGAAGATGATGAAACAGATGGGCGGAATGATGGGCGGAAAAAAGAAGGGACTTTTCGGAGGCCTCAATCTTCCGTTCTGAGATAATTTTTTTACAGCTTGCAAGGTACCCTTTCCCACGGGAGGAGAGTACATTGTATAGATGAAAGGCGCATGCGCCGTTTAACATTTTCAGCTAAGGAGGTGAAACAAAGATGGCAGTTAAGATCAGACTTAGAAGAATGGGCCAGAAGAAGGCTCCTTTCTATAGAATCGTGGTAGCGGATTCCAGATCTCCCAGAGACGGAAAATGCATCGAAGAGATCGGTACATATAATCCCAACACAGATCCGAGCGAGTTCAAGATCGACGAGGAACTTGCGAAGAAATGGCTCAGCACCGGAGCTCAGCCCACAGCAACAGTCGGCAAGCTTTTCAAGATCGCGGGTATTGAAAAATAATTGAGGGATAAGCATGATGAAAGAGTTAGTGGAAGTGATTGCGAAATCTCTTGTGGATTACCCGGATGAAGTGGTTGTCACTGAGAAGGAGAGCCGCAGGTCGATCGTTGTCGAACTGAAGGTCGCCCCTTCTGATATGGGCAAAGTTATCGGAAAGCAGGGAAAGATCGCCCAGGCGATCAGAACCGTTGTCAAAGCTGCAGCTTCCGGAGAAGACAAGAAAGTAATCGTGGATATTCTGCAGTAATTCAGTCAGATCCCGGCGGGATACGGCCTTTGGCTCCGTTCCGGCGGGATCTTGCTCTTATGAGTGGAGAAAAAAGATTGATCAACAAAATGCTTCGGGTAGGGGTGATCACACAGCCCCACGGTCTGGCTGGAGAAGTCAAGATCTATCCAACCACGGATGAACCGGAAAAATATACTTCTCTCGGAGAAGTTTATATACAGCTAAAGGGGGAGGAGACCCCTCTTACGATCGACAAGGTGCGTTTTTTCAAGCAGTTCGTGATCGCTCATTTCAAGGGATATGACCGGATTGAGGATATCCAGCCCTTCCTGAAAAAAGATCTTTGGATCCGCAGGGAAGATGCGGTTGATCTTCAGGAAAACGAATATTATATTGCCGATCTGATCGGCATGCAGGTGGTCACGGATGAGGGAAAAAAGATCGGAAAGATCAAGGATGTGATCACGACAGGCGCAAATGATGTCTATGTAGTGGAGCGCGGCAAAGAGGAAATTCTTCTTCCGGCTATCCGCGAGTGCATCCTGTCAGTGGATATTCGAAATGACCTGATGACGATACATCTGATGAACGGCCTTATTCAGGAGAACTTATGAGATTTCATGTGCTGACTTTATTCCCTGAGATGATCGAAAACGGGATGAATACCAGTATCACCGGAAGGGCGATCACGGGAGGAAAGATATCGCTTGAATGCGTGAATATCCGTGATTATGCTCCGGAGAGGCGGAAAGGACGCGTGGATGATTATCCTTACGGCGGCGGAGCCGGCATGGTGATCGAGGCGCAACCGGTGATGAATGCCTATGAAAGCGTGCAGCGCCGTGTGGGAAGCAGACCCAGGTGTGTATACCTTACGCCTCAGGGGAAGACTTTTACGCAGGAGATGGCGCGGGAACTTTCAAAGGAAGAAGACCTGGTCCTGCTCTGCGGGCATTATGAGGGAATCGATGAGCGGGTGATCGAAAAAATCGTTACCGATGAGATCTCGATCGGCGACTATGTGCTCACAGGCGGGGAACTGGCTGCCATGGTCGTGATGGATGCCGTATCCAGGATGGTTCCGGGTGTTCTGACAAACGAACTTTCCGGAGCCGACGAGAGTTTCGGCAACGGACTGCTGGAATATCCGCAGTATACCCGGCCGGAGATCTGGGAGGGAATGGCTGTTCCGGAGATACTTTTATCCGGCCATCACCAGAATGTTGAAAAATGGAGACGGGAGCAGTCCCTGATAAGAACCGCATTAAGAAGACCGGATCTGCTGGAGATGGCAGACATAAGCGAGAAGGAGCGCAGATTTTTAAATGATCTGCTTGCCAAGCCGGAAGAAACATGATATTATACAAAAGTTGTAATCACGAAGATGGTCCTCTGCTGCAGTTTCATGCATTAAGAACATCGGATACAGGAGGGAAAAATGAACGACATCATTAAAAACATCGAAGCTGCTCAGCTCAAGGCAGAGGTCCCGCAGTTCAACGTAGGCGATACCGTCCGCGTTTCCGCGAAGATCAAAGAAGGAAACCGTGAGAGAGTCCAGGTATTCGAGGGCGTTGTGCTCAAGAAGCAGGGCGGAAGTGTCAGAGCGACATTCACCGTCAGAAAGAACTCCAACGGAATCGGCGTTGAGAAGACATGGCCGCTGCATTCTCCGAAGATCGAGAAGGTTGAGGTCGTCAGACGAGGCAAGGTAAGACGTGCGAAGCTGAACTATCTCAGAGGAAGAGTCGGCAAGGCTTCCAAGGTAAAAGAAATCGTCAAATAATGGTGATCGGGAGGACAAAGTACGCTGAGTATGATGTCCTTCTTTTTTCATTGCCGCATTCGGGTTAACACATAGCAGATCAGATCTGGGAAAGGGAATCGTTATGGCTCAGCCTTTTAATATTCGAAAAGCGGCTTCCAGGCGTTCGGCCGGTGAACAGGGCAGGGACCCGTATGAGGAAACGCTTATTTCCGGACGCAGAATGGAGGCAAAACGCGCGGAGGATACCCGGATGTCCATGCTTTCCGCCAGGGAGAGAAGGAAGTCGATTCCGAGAAATGTCCTGATATGGGCATTCCAGATTCTTCTGATGGTGATGATCGCTTATGTTCTTGTCTACTTTTTCGGACAGAGAAGAACGAATATCGGTCAGTCGATGGATACGGTCCTCTCCGGCGGAGATGAAGTGCTGATCAACACACTCGCATACCAGATGAAAGGTCCGGAAAGAAACGATATCATCTCTTTTAAACCCAACGGAAATGAGAGCAGCCGTTCGAGCATCAAGCGGGTGATCGGTCTGCCCGGAGAGACGATCCAGATCATTGACGGGATGATCTACATCGACGGACAGGTGCTTCTTGAAACGAGGGCTTATCCGCTGATCGTGAATCCCGGCATCGCTCAGGAACCGCTCACACTCAGGGACAATGAGTATTTCGTGCTCGGCGACAACCGGAATAACAGTGAAGACAGCCGCTATTCGGAAGTGGGGACGGTCAACATCGATATGATCGAGGGGAAAGTCTGGTTTGTGCTTAATCCCTCCACGCACCGCGGGCTGATGAAAACGGACTGAGCAGGAGATACTGAAATGGATTATCAATGGTATCCGGGTCATATGACCAAAGCCAGGAGACGGATGGAGCAAAGCCTCAAACTCGTTGACCTGGTGATCGAACTTACCGATGCAAGGACCGTCCGGTCCGGAAGAAACCCGGATATCGACAAGATGGCGGGAGGAAAGAGCCGGATTCTGCTGATGACGAAATCGGATCTTGCCGATGATGCCGTGACGCAGCGCTGGGTCGAACACTATCGGAAACAGGGGATTTTTACCGCAGCTGTCAACGCCAGGAACGGGGCAGGACTGAAAGCGGTCAAGGACCTTATTGAACAGGCAAGTGCGCAGAAACAGGCAAGGGATCGCGCGCGCGGCATTGTAAACAGGCCGGTACGGGCTATGATCGCCGGGATTCCCAATGTCGGGAAATCAACGCTCATCAATTCGCTTGCCGGGAAAGCAAGCGCCAGGACGGGAAACAAGCCCGGCGTAACAAGAGGCGAACAGTGGATACGGGGCGGAAAAAACCTTGAACTTCTCGATACTCCGGGAATTCTGTGGCCGAAATTTGAGGACAGACAGGTGGGAATCGATCTTTCCCTTACGGGCACCATACGGGATGAACTGCTCGATGAAACCGAGCTTGCGGTATTTCTCGGGCGCTGCCTGAAAGATCATTATCCGGGAATACTTCATGAGCGGTACGGGATCGATGAGACACGTGAAGATGAAAAGATTTCCGCGGATATCGCCCTTGCCAGGTCACTTCTTACCCAGGGATCCGTGCCTGATGAAAAAAGAGCCGCCAAAGCGCTGATCGATGATTTCAGGAGCGGAAAACTCGGTAAAATTTCACTTGAATTTCCAGATGCCACCGATTAAGATTAAACCATTACAAGGTGAAAGCGGTGAGCGTTCTGAGAAATAATTCTGTTAGAGAAAAAAGCCTTCTCCATGTGATCAGGGGATGGCTTTTATTACTTCTGATCATTGTACTGCTCCTCTTTACGGGGATCCACATGCTTCATCAGCAGCAGCGGGTGATCGGTACATCCATGTATCCGACTTTGCGTGACGGGGACAGTGTCATTATAGATACCTTAAGCTACCGGTTTTTTGAACCGGCAAGATTTGATGTGGTGGTCTTCCCGTTCAAGTACCAGGAGGACACTCTCTATATCAAGCGAATCATCGGTCTTCCCGGAGAGACAGTCCAGATCATGGATGGTAAGGTGTATATCAACGGCGCCGAACTGAATGA
>JBGUOI010000017.1:0-3920 GCA_045118075.1 Porcincola sp.
GAGGAAGCCGTCAAACATGATGATGTATTCACCCTCGGGTTCCCCCGGCTCGATCCAGCCGGATTTCTGCAGATAGGATTCGGAATCTTGTGCTTCAAGCAGGCCGAGGTAAAGCTTCAATGAAGGATTTGAGTAATGTACTTTTGTTCCCTCAGTTACCTTATAAGAGACGGCGCTGCGCAGCCTTGACGAAGAAACCTGCTTTGCACAGTAGCCCCAGCTGCCCTGCTCAAATGCTGAGGGGGCGATCTCAAGTATGCCTCCGGTCAAAGCGCCGTATGTCTGCTTCACTTCATCGATCAGCCTGCCAAGGTCAGCCGCGCTGACCGTAACTTCATCCCCGGTGCCCCGGCCGAGTGTCAGGGCAGGTTCAGATTCGGTCAGGAGCCTTTCCCATCGTGTCCAGGCGTATTCATTGGTCTTGGCGTAGCAATAGCGATAGTATACGGGCATTGCCCCGCTTTTAAGGCCGATACAGATCTGAACGATTCCATGTCTGGACCAGTAAGAAAACGCGGTCGTAATGAGGACGGATGAGCATCCGGGAATGGGGTTGTTGGCCATCACACTCGGATCGCAGTCCAGATCGATCTGGTAGATGCTGTTGTTTGGGGCATCGTTAAAATCTGAAAAGATCAGTTCATTATCTCCCACATACTCCGGATTAGGAGTTTCCGTTGCTTCAACCGTCGGATTGCCTTCCGCATCCAGATAGGGGGCGAGCATTTTTTTCCTTATGGCGATATTGGAAGAACTTAAAGATACAGCGTCGGACAGCTTGTGCCATTTTGTCCATACACCCGCACGGGAAGACCGGTAGTACAGAACGGACGGTTCTGCAGAGGTATCGCTGTTGTCATTGACTGAAGTAAACAGCTGGACTTTTGTATCCCCGGAGGCACCGTAGGTGATCAGCGTACCGCTTAGATACCCGGTCGTTTCCCTAAAGCCCGGGTTTTCCCTGAAGCCGGAGGAAATGCCGTTTCCGTAAGGAGTGTTTTTCACGCAGTCATCATCGCTGATATAGAAGACCGAATCCAGAGGCGCTTCATCTGCGTCTTTAAGGACCGGCGCATCGTCTGAGCCGCTTTCAGGGAGGATCTCCCGCTCGAGTTCATCCAGCTCCGACTGCAGCTGCGCGATCTCTTCCCGGATCTCTTTAAGACGCCCGGAGTGATCCTGTGCGGCTGCCCGGACAGGAACTGATCCGATCAGAAAAGCAGCGGCCATCGTGCAGGCCATGATCTTGGTTTTCAAATCCCAGTCTCCTTCCTATCGCGCGCGCGATTCATTAATCAGAGAATTTCACCACAATACAACCGTCCATATATTTGATCGATCCGTCGTCCGGATAGCAGGGCATTGCCGCCACGATCTCAGAATCTTCATAGGGTTCGGAAGAGGATACGGGCGGTTTGAAGCCGGTCCACAGAGCCATGTTCTTCTTCCATTCATAATTGTTGACGATCGAAGAAAAACCGTACGGAAGGATCCGGATCGAATCGACCCAGGAGTCTGCTCCCGTATAAGAGTTATCTTCTTTTTTGTCTTCGTTGATATACACGACCGGAGTTTCATCCGTATACTCTTTTACGCAGCGGATCCGGGAAGCTAATGAATTATAGTAGCCGATCGCCTGGGACTGCAGTATGTCGGCTTTCATATAGCATAAGCCGGCGAGCCGGATATTCATAAACAAAAGCAGTGCGGTCAGGATGAGGCCGCCTTTTTTGAGCCATGCGGCGGCTTTTGATCCGGAGACGGTGTTTTCAAAGAGCCAGACCGCCAGCAGGAAGGGGAAGGCTTCTGCAAATACCATCACGCTGTGGATGATGTTTCTGTCTACCATCACAAAGACAAGGTATGCGCCTAAAGGATAAACAGCCATCAGAACAGTCAGTGTAAGTCCCTTTAAGACATTCTCTTTGTAAACTTTGACCAGCAGCCATACAGCGAGGATCAGGCATACTGCGATCAGTATCTGATGAAGATAACGGGCGGTGTAGGGAAACATGTTTTCGTCGCAGTCCGCTGTGGGATAAAAGAATTCCCTGTAAGCAGCAGCGATTCTTCCCAGATACCCGGAAATGCCGGTCATTCCCATACCCGAGATGTTCCTGCGGTCAGAGACCATCTCGATTCCCTTCAGATTCAGGAATAATCTGTTGACGGCCAGATAAGCAGCCAGGGAACCGGCGGCAGGGAGAAGGACCCCGGCAGCCGTTTTTACAAGATCATGGGGACGATACTGCGAGTGCAGAGTGTTTTGGAGCGAGATCAGCAGCATGACGCAGACACATGCGGATATGTTGATCTGATAGGTCCCGATCGAACAGCACATCAAAGCGATGCACGCCAGCAGAGACAGAACGGTCTTGTTTCTGTAAAAGACGCAGACGCCTGCGACGCCGCACAGCATGCCGAAGTAGTAATACGGCGCGGTAAACATATAGCCGAAGACGCTTGTAATGGCAGGGAAAGTAACAAAGATCCCCGTAACAAGAAAACACATGACCGGATCGCGAAGGTCTGTCATGGTATAGACCAGATACAGCATCAGGGCGATGCATAAAATCGTGAACAATCCGTTGACGATGGGCAGGCTGTAAAGTCTGCCGCCGGTCGCTTTACGGACAAAGCCGGCCATCAGCGCGAGCATCCATCTTCCTGCCGGATAGCTGACGCCCACTCCGTTAAACGCCGAAGTGTCATCATGATAGGAGAATTTATGGAAAAAGGCCATTCCGTGAGCCAGGATTCCCCAGAATACGGCGCTTGAGATAATCACAAAAAGACGGCTGGTCAACGGATTCCTTTTAAAATTCATGGTTTTACCTCTTTTGCATGTTCCTGATCATATCGCGTTTGCGCAGGGTGGGATCGAGGATCTTTTTACGGATGCGGAAGCTTACCGGGGTGATTTCCAGAAGTTCGTCCGTATCGATGAATTCCATCGCCTGCTCCAAGCTGAGCTTCTTTGGCGGCGTCAGCTTAAGTGCCTCATCGGAGCCCGACGCGCGGGTGTTGGTGAGGTGTTTCGTTTTGCATACATTCAGCTCGATATCTTCGCTTTTACCGCTCTGGCCGATAACCATGCCGGCATAGACTTTCTCGCCCGGGCCGATAAACAAGGTACCGCGGTCCTGCGCATTGAACAGGCCGTAGGCGACCGCTTCTCCCGTTTCGAAAGCGATGAGGGAACCCTGGGTGCGATAGGCGAGGTCTCCCTTGTAGGGACCGTAGCCCTCGAAGATCGTGTTGATCACGCCGGTACCCTTTGTGTCGGTCAGGAAATCATTTCTGAAGCCGATCAGGCCTCTGGAGGGGATGGAAAATTCCAGGCGGGTAGTGCCGTCGGAAAGCTGGCTCATTCCCTGCAGCTCGCCTTTTCTGAGGCTGAGTTTCTGGATAACGGTCCCGGCATATTCTTCCGGAACATCGATATAGGCCAGTTCCATCGGTTCGAGTTTTTTGCTGCGCTCGTCGTATTTGTAGATGACCTCCGCCTTGCTGACCGCGAACTCATAACCTTCGCGGCGCATCGTTTCGATAAGGATGGACAGGTGCAGCTCGCCTCGCCCGGAGAC
Source organism: Porcincola sp. (assembly GCA_045118075.1). Lineage (GTDB taxonomy): Bacteria > Bacillota > Clostridia > Lachnospirales > Lachnospiraceae > Merdiplasma. The sequence continues at coordinate 3,588 of JBGUOI010000017.1, forward strand.
TTTAAAGGTATCGGTATCTTCCGTATCCTCCACCCGAAGGCTCACGTCCGTGTTCAGCTCTCGGTAGAGTCTTTCACGCAGATGGCGGGAAGTCACATACTTTCCTTCCTGGCCGGCCAGCGGAGAATCATTGACGACAAAGTTCATGGAGATCGTGGGCTCTGAGATCTTCTGGAACGGAATGGGCTCAGGCGCATCGACCGCGCAGATGGTATCGCCGATTCTAAGATCCGCGATGCCCGAGAGCGCTACGATGGATCCGATCGTTGCCGAGGGGACGTCCACCTTGGCCAGCCCGTCAAACTCATAGAGTTTGCTGATCTTTACTTTCTG
>JBGUOI010000018.1:0-2323 GCA_045118075.1 Porcincola sp.
AGTCAGCAGGAAGTGATTGATAACGCTATCTATTTACGCATGACAATGGAGCAGCGGGCAAAAGCGCTCCAGGCATCTGGCGGATCGTATATTCGCCCCATTGTGCTTTTCCAGGCACAGCCGAAAACCAGCGATGACGCCGCTACCTTCCAGAAACTGAAATCTCTCCTAATAGATTGCGGGATTCCTAAAGAGCAGATTGCTATTAAAACCTCTGAAATTAATGAGATTAAGGGCATCAATCTGCTTTCGTCTGATTGTCCTATTCGCTATATTATTACCGTCAATGCGCTGAAAGAAGGCTGGGATTGCCCCTTCGCGTATATCCTGGCAACATTGGCCAATCGAACCTCCCGCGTAGACGTGGAGCAGATCGTAGGCCGTGTGCTTCGACTGCCCTATACCCGGAAGCATAATGATCCCAGTTTAAATATGTCCTATGTACTGACTTCATCCAATGATTTCATGGCGACTGTTTCCAGCGTTGTGAAAGGTTTGAATCAGGCAGGTTTCACTGACCGTGACTGCCGTGCTGTGGATACCGCTGAAACTTCTGTGCAGGCGCAGCCTGCTCCTGCTGAGCAAATCCCATTACAGCCTGCCCCTGCAAATGCACCAGATTCCCCTTCAACAGAGCCGTCGCAGCCCTATGAGCCTGATGATTTTGAATTTGATCCCGCTGTAACCCGTCAGCATATGGAAGATAATCCGAGTAACTCTGAATCTACTCAAAGCGATGCACCTTTAGCTTCTTCTCCAGATACTCCCTCTACGAATCCCGTTGCTGATATTCTGCGGGATGCAGAACGTCAGGGGCAGCAATTTGAACAGGAAATGGAAAATGCCGAACGCTCCGGTTACACGCCGATGGGAGGCGATGAAATGCGGCATCGTTTTGAGATGCAATCAGAATATGAAGAAATGGCATCAGGCCTTTCTCTGCCGATTTTTGTCCGGGATGTATCCTCCTCAGCTTTCTTTGAGGCTGGTTTGAAGAAACTGACGAAAGAATCTCTTTCTGATGGGTTCTCACTGAAGGATAAAGATATCCAGATCAGCTTTGCCATGTCTGAAGTAGATGTGATCAAAGTGGATATCGACAGTGAGTCCCGTCCGCGCATGATTTCCATAGCGGAACGGCAAGCCATGCAGTTCAAAGAACTGATTCAAAGCGAATCACCCGAGAAAAAACGTGGAACAATTACACAAAACATTTACAACCAGCTTGATCGATTGGATTTCGTCGAAGCCGGCGATTTAAGACGATATATACAGCGGGTTGTGGATAATATGACGGCTGAGGAACTGGAAAAGGTCGAGAGTGCTTTCCTGTTCTATGTCAACCGCATCAAGACGAAAATTCTGGAATTGGTAGATGAATACCGGGAAAAGCAGTTCTTCCATCTGATCGAGACAGGCGAGATCAAACTGGATGCCCGCTGGCAGTTCCCCAAACTGATTACTCCGGTGCCCACAATGATGCCGCTCTCAAAAGCCCTTTATACCGATGAAGGGGATGTAAACACTTTTGAGCTGCGGGTTATTAAGCTTATTGCCTCTCTGGATAATGTAGTTTGGTGGCATCGCAATATCGAGCGTCATGGCTTCTGCCTGAATGGATTTATCAATCATTATCCAGACTTTATTGTCTGCACAGCTTCCGGAAAGATAATCCTGGTGGAAACAAAGGGAGATGACCGGGATAATTCAGACAGCAGGAAGAAATTGAAACTTGGCCGCAAATGGGCAGATATGGCTGGTGGGCAGTATCGGTATTATATGGTCTTTGATGAAAATGGAACGGGTCTGGAGGGGGCGTATAAGTTTTCCGATTTCGTTGATCTGATAAAGCACTTATAATAAGCTTCCTATCATTATCTGGATGAACTGGTCAGAGCGCTCATTATCCAATTACATACTGCATTTCTTTAGACTACATAAGCCGCGCAGCATGGCGCGGCTTATGTGTATCTTCTTATATTGCAGGCTTAATGCAGCATACTTGAATACCTTGCTGCCTGGCATATCGAATTGTCATCTCGGTTCCGCCTGGCTGTCCATCAAACGCAGCCAGAAGCATATCGGCATTGTTGACCATATAGCGGTTGCGATTAAACATACATGACTTGGTGTACTCGTGTCCAGTCACGGTTACTAAATCAGCTTGGCTGAACAAGCGATCATGACGCTCTCTATATGCGACTTGCCATTTATCCGCCTGACCATCAAACGGTGAAACCATTTCAAGAACAATGCCAGGATACTTCTCTTTCAACGCTTGGACAATCTCAGCAGCGAACATATCCATACCAAGTGCTCCACC
>JBGUOI010000019.1:0-9877 GCA_045118075.1 Porcincola sp.
TACCCCTCCCGGAGGCAGTGAAAGCTCTTTGTTACCATCTACGGTTTCAGTCACAAGAAAGTGTTACCCTACAGGGGTGCACATCACTGCAAAAAACTGCTTACCGGAGAATGTAAAAAACTCCTTACCGTCATCAGAAAAAACTGCTTACCATTGTCGGAAAAAAGTGCTTACCGTCATCGGAAAAAACTGCTTGACTTTTGCAATCGATCGCAAAGATGTAGATCACAATGATCGCCGGCACAAGAAGATTTGCAGTAAATTCCGGTACGATGTGCGCGAGCGTCGTCTCTATGCTGTCGATCCTCTCCACCAGCGTATTTTTCAGGGCACCGCTGCTCTCGCTCAGGATGGTTCCCAGCGGCATACGGGTCAGCTTTTCTATACAGCGCTTGCGGATCCGGCCAAGCACGGCAAAAGTCGCTCTGTGGCTGGTCGCCGTGGAAAGCGCATGGAACAGGACACGGCCAAACCACAGCGCTGTCATGATAAGGCACCTGGTCAGGTAAAAAGAAAAGTCCTGCTTTCCATCCATCAGCCCGTGAATGATCCCCACCACTACAAAATAGGGTGCGACCGAAAAAGCTACGCCGATGACTGCCAGGACCACACTCAGTACAAACCGCCCGCCGTGATCCCCCGTCTGGCCCAGCACCCAGGCTATGGGTGAGGGCGATTTCCTGTTTTCATCCATCAAAAAGACCTCCTTTACATGGTGTTAGTTAACAAACTTATATTCGAGATAACTATCCCTTAGGCAAACGCATCGCCTGTCCCCATAAGAGACAGGCGGTGATTTTTCATGTTAATAACTTTCGATCAAATAAGAACCCGGCAGCTGTTTCCGGCCGGAAGAAAAAACGCCCCATTGGTTAAACGTGTCTAACCGACATGCTAACACAATTAACTGACGGTGTCAAGTGTGACAGGGGACGGTCCCCTGTCACGCCAAATGGAAGTACCTGTCACTTATATGACAGTATCCGCCGGGATTCTTTTCCAGATATTTCTGATGGTATTCTTCCGCCGAGAAGAAATTCTTCAGCGGTTCCAGCTCCACTGCCAGCTTTGCTCCGGCTTTTTCTTCCTCCGCCTCATAGACGGCCTTGATCTGCGGCAGCTGACTTTCGTCCGAATAATAAATGCCCGTCCGGTACTGGATGCCGGCATCATTACCCTGCCGGTTCACGGATAACGGATCGATGACCATGAAAAAGAATCCCAGCAGTTCCTTCAGGGAGATCTTTACCGGATCATAATCAACCCGGACCGTCTCCGCATGTCCGCTGTCGGAGCATACCTGCTGGTAGGTCGGCGCCTTGTCCGGCCCGTTGGCATACCCGACTTCTGTTCCGGTCACGCCGTCGAACTGATCAAAAAACTTCTGCATGCCCCAAAAGCAGCCTCCTGCCAGATAAATTGTATTTACGCTCATTTTTCCTCCCACGTTGAAACCTCCGGATCCGGGTTTTTAGTCCACCGGCCTTCTCCCTGCGCCGGCACCCGCCAGGGCAGGGGATCTACGACCCAGTATGGTTTCTCCAGCAATGCATCGATCGTTTCAAAAGCCGATCCTTCTACCATCATAAAACTCCTTTTTGCCATAAAGGCTCCTTCAGCCGGCAGACCATAATATACTCTTCCTCATTCTCATCTATGATCTCAAATCCGACATTTTTGTACATCCGAACCGCATAGTTCGCCTTCTGCACAGCAAGAGAGGCTTGTTCATATCCGCACTCTTTCAGAAGTGACAGCATCTCCCGCATCAGCTGTGTCCCGATTCCCCTGCCCCGGTATTCCGAAAGCAATGAGATGGCAAAGGACGGCGTTTTATCATCGACATGGCCGTAATCCTTCATGATTCTTGTCCACACTGCTCCGATCACACGACCACCGGTTTCAGCCACCAGACAATAGTCCGCCGGCCCGCTTCCGAAGGCCTCAAAATAAATCTTTAGCTCCGGGCGTTCCACGATATCTCTTTCCGGGGGCTCCACACCTTCGGGAATGAAGATCGCTTCATACAGAAAATCCTTCAACAATCCGGTTTCCGCAGCAGACAATTTCCGAATCAGCACATCGTTATGGACTGCAGCAAAATCTTCCACGTCAATGCACCTAAAGCCGTTCTCCATAAGAAGTCCGGCTGTGACGCCGGCGCCTGAAATCAGTGTTCCGGCAAATGACCCGTCATACCGCTGCTTTACTCCGCAGCTGGGACTCCGAGACTGCAGCACGATCAGCTCCGGTCTCTCACGAATGGCAATCTCCAGGCATTTTGACGCGCCGGTGCGAAATTCCCGATCCACTATCCGCCCGTCCCTTGCTGTGACGATGCCGTCTTTAATCTCAGAGGGAACACGCGGCGTGGGAAGTCCTCCCATCTGCTCCGGACAGACGGTGATTACCTCATTGTCGGCCATAAGCCGAAGTATCTTTTCACTCCGGTTATTGCCGCCGTTATATTTACAATTTACGCCTGCCAGACAGGCGCTGACCATGATCTTCATAATGTCTTCCGGTCCCTGTTTTCTCTTATTCTCCGATAAATCTCATACTGGTGCCTCGTATCCATCACCATATTAACATATTCCGTAAACAAGGTTAAGACGGCCTTCTTTTTGGGGAGCTTCTCTCTTATCGGAGAGAAATGCCTGCTCTTGCTTTTTTTCGCGGATAAACGATAATAAGTAACAGAGGCGATCGCTTGCCCTAAAAATCCCGGGAGGAATGATGAAATGAAAGTACTGGTATTGAACGGATCCCCGTCCGGCAAGAACAGCATTACGCTGCAGACAGTCCTGCTGATCCAGAAATACTGCAGGAAAAAAATAACGTTTGAGATCCTTCACGTGGGACAGAGAATCCGCAGTTTTGAAAAGGATTTTTCGGAGGCTGAGCAGCTGCTTAAGGCGGCTGACCTGATTTTGTTCTGCTATCCGGTGTACACCTTTCTGGTGCCGGCGCAGCTCCATCGTTTCATCGAGCTGATCAAAGAGCGCGGCATCGACCTGCAGGGGAAATACGCCACGCAGATCACGACGTCAAAGCATTTTTACGATGTGACCGCTCATCAGTTCATAGAGGATAACTGCCAGGACCTGGGAATGACGTATATCCGCGGCCTTTCCGCGGATATGGAAGATCTGCTCGGCAAAAAGGGACAGAAGGAGGCGCTGTCTTTCTTCCGTTTTGTCCTGTGGAACATGAAAGACGGGCAGTGCGATCCGAAGCGGGACGCACAGGAAACGCCGGCCGGGACCATCGCCATCGTAGCGGACATTCGTGACGGAGAAGAAGGGGATTCTCTGCGGGAGATGATCCGGTCCTTTGAGCTGGAGAGCCGCATGAAATGTGAGGTCCATAACATCCGAACTTTCCCGTTCCGGGGCGGCTGCCTTGGATGTTTTCATTGCGCGGCAGACGGGAAGTGCATCTATAAAGACGGGTTTGATTCATGGCTTCGCAATACTATTCAGCAAGCGGATGCGATCGTATATGCGTATACCGTTCAGGATCATTCCATGGGAAGCCGGTTCAAAACTTTCGATGACCGGCAGTTCTGCAACGGACACCGCACCGTCACTATGGGAAAGCCGGTGGGGTACCTGGTGGACGGTTGTCTCGACAGAGAGGAAAATCTGCGCATGGTGATGGAAGCCCGGGCCCAGGTGGGTGGTAATTTCTTTGCCGGCGCAGCCTCCAACACCACCGGGAAGGAGCAGGAGATCCGCATGCTGGCCCGGACATTGGAATACGCGGTCCAAAACCATTACAGCCAGCCGAAGAACTTTTACGGTGTCGGAGGCCTGAAGATCTTCCGGGACCTGATCTATCAGATGCAGGGCCTGATGCGGGAAGATCACCGGTTCTACAAAGAGCACGGTTTTTATGATTTCCCGCAGAAGAAAAAGGCTATGATCGCTGCCATGTATCTGGTCGGAACGATGATGAACAATCCGAAGATAAGCAAAAAACTGGGTTCAAAGATGACGGAAGGCATGCTCATGCCGTATCAGAAAGTCCTGAAAGATCACGAAAAGAAACCGGCCGGAAGGTAATTCTTAGAATGTATTAAAGAGTTCTGCCAGGGTATCCGCATTCTCTTCAAGCACTTTCAATACATACTGATCCCAGTGCCTTGCGTCTGACGAAGAACTGCCAAACATATAGTCTTCCTGACCATAGTCTATGACATCAAACCCGGGGGCCGACTTGCCGGCTCCTGATGTCCTGTAGGCCGCTGCTCCGTCCAGCGTCATGTCAATTCCGTTCTCACTGTCATAGCTGATCCAGTCCGAAAGATCCGTTCCTGTCGCTTCCGCTGCAGTGCCATTCTCAGTCTGGCCGCTTGAACCTTCCTTCGTGATCTTGACTGCTCCTTCCACATACTCACCATACATCGTATCCACATAAAGTGCCAGAGAATCGCCGAAGATCTCGGACGGCACATGGCCGCCGTTCCACTGCCACTCAATCTCGGCGTCTGTCCCCGCGTTCAGCCACGCGATCTGCAGGTTCAGAGAGTTCAGCATGGAGATATCTCCTTCGGAAGCTCCCATCAGGATTCTCGTCCATTCGGGGCCGTCTGTTCCTTCCGCGCCGATGTAGTTAAGCGGGTCGTAAAGATCAACGATATTGTTTCCGTAAGCGTCTCCGGCCTGTACCTGCGCGATATCCTCCTGATAAGCATCCAGCATTTCTTCAAACGACGCATAATTCGCAGAATCTTTACTGCCGGTTGAGGACTGTGTCGTTCCGGAATCCGGAGTCCCGACCTCTTCCACTGCTCCTCCATTCATATCGGGAGGGCTGCCTGCCATATTGCCGTCAGGGCCTGCTCCGTCCGGAGCTTTCCCGCCGGGACGGCCGCCTGCATGATCATGATCACCTCCATGAAACCCTCCTCCGGGTCCTCCCATCATGCCGTCTGATCCGCTTCCTGTACTTCCCTTGGCATACCATCCGTTGATATAAGCCTCCGCACGGTTTGCATCTGTCATTGCCGCAACTTCACTGTCGGAAAGAGCTTCTCCGTCACTATTAAACCAGGTCCAGTCCTCTGCATAAGAGAGCCTGTCGATATAATCCTGAAGGCTCTGTTCAAATTCCGCCAGGTAAAGATCCAGATATGAACCATAATAGCCGTTGGTATCCGCATGGCTGCTTTCATCATACTCAATGGTCAGTTCGATCGTATCGTCGGTGTCCCCGTCATCGTTCAGGTCAAAGCCCACCTTTTCTTCATCCACCGTTAACTCTTTTGCATTAATATAGTCCTTATACTCTTCCGCAAGGTACTGTGCCAGCTGCTTCTGGAAAACGGTGTTAAACCCGTAGTCCGTATCCAGGTAATATTCAAAAGCAAGCGCCATATCCGCTTCGGAAAGGGATGTGATCGCACTGTATGCCATGCATCCCCAGAGCCCGTCAGACAATTCCACTTCTTTACCGTCTATTGTGACTGTGGTGCAATAACTCCCGTCATCATTCTGATAAACGCCCACGGCGCCCTGTGAGATCTCATAGTCATAGAAATCCGGGTTCCCCCCGGTGGCTGCCAGCATCACGGCGTGAGCCCCTCCGCCGGATCCGCCGGTCGATACGAAATAGTCCACACTCCCGGGCAGATTTCCCAGCAAAATGTTATATTTTACGAACCGCACCGCATTCTTCTGGTCCACCAGACAGGACGGCGCATCCCCGGTATAGGTGCCGTCAGAAAGAGTACTTTGCTTTCCCCTGTTGCCGCAGGCAATATTGATATAACCTTCCGCGGCGTAAGCGGCAGAAGCCGTCTGGTTTGCCTGTGCGGAATAGCCTGCAGCGCCGGTGTTTATGATAACCGGAGCATCAGCTGCCGAATAGATCTGTCCGTTTGTGCTGGTGACCGAAGCATCATAATCAATCACAAGGTTTCCGGCAGCCGTACCGTTTGTCACATCTTCCGTACCGTCTCCGTCTGTATCCACACCCTTCACATAAGCACCCGGAACGCATACGGATACCCCCTGATAATCCGGAAGTTCCGCATTGGTAACTGCCGTTACCACAGCCATTGTCCAGGCGTTGGCTTCTTCGGAATACGTCCATTCCGGATTGATATTTGCAAGGTTCAGTGCCTCCTCAATACCTGCCTTATCTGAGGAATCTGCTGCCGCCCCGCTGATACACATTCCGGCTGTCAGGGATACGGTAAGCAGAAGTAATATTGCCCTGTTCCTGTGTTTTTGTTTTATCCTCATAACAAAACCTCCTTTACATCTTCTGATGAAGCAAGTGTAAAAGGGCCAGCTTGAAACAACCTTGAAGTTCAGTTTTCTCTTATATTAAGATGGCTCCCGTAAACATAAACCTTCGTTATCGTGGAAATCAGCAGGGAATGATATAATCAGATATAAATAAAATTAGAAAAAGGATTTTGCGGAGGCTAAGTACTTAGATATGCTTGACATCTCAAAGCTCAGCAGGACCTATGATGTCCGCCGATTAAACGATGCCGATCTGGAAGAAATTTATACACTGTGCCGCGCGAACACACAGTACTACCAGTATTGCGAAGCGAAACCCACCCGGGAGCAGGTTCTGAATGACCTGCATATTACCCCTCCGGGAAAGGATTTAGCTTCAAAATACTATACAGGCTTTTATCAGAATACTGAACTTATTGCAGTTATGGATCTTATTGACAGTTATCCGGATCCGGATATCTGCTTTATTGGCTTTTTCATGATGAACAAGGCATACCAGGGCAGGCAGGTCGGATCCGGCATCATCCGTGAAGCTGCAGCTTATCTGAAATCCCTTGGTTATAAGAGTGTCAGATTAGCCATTGATAAAGGGAACCCTCAGTCTACACATTTCTGGAAAAAGAATGGTTTTGTTGTAATCAGTGAAGTGGATCGAAACGGATGGACCATCCTTGTTTCCGAAAAGCAGCTCTGACTCTCCCGCTTTTATCAGCAGTATTTTCATGCGCACGAAAAAAGACCCGCGTCACGCCACGGGTCTAAAACATAACCTTTTATTCATCTGTAATGTTGATAAGTTCTTTGTTTTCTTTTATTACTCACCCAAATACTCATCGATGTTCTCAAAACTTGCAAATTCGCAGTCGATCGGCATCGGGTTTGCAATTCCTTCAACATCTCCGTTGAAGTACTGGTCCAGTACGTCCACTGAAGTTTTTCCAATCAGGGCAAACTGCTGAAATACGGTACCGGTCACCTTGCTGTCTTTGATTGCTTCCAGAGTCTCCTGCGCTCCGTCAAATCCTACGACCATGATGTCGCTTCTGTTGGCTGCTTCAAGCGCTTTGGAAACGCCCAGGCACATCTCATCATTTTCAGCATAGACCAGGTTGATATCCGGATTTGCCTGCAGAATGTTCTCAATGGTGTTGAATGCTTTGGTCCTGTCAAAATCAGCTGACTGCTCAGCTACGACCTCAATGTTGGTATCGGCGATCGCATCTGAGAAACCGCTGAAGCGCTCGGTTTCCAGATTGGTTCCAAGAGTTCCTCTGAGAATAACGACTTTGCCTTCTCCGCCAAGCTGTTCAACTGCAAATTCACCGGCTTTCTGTCCGCCTGCATTGCCTCTTTGCATTTATACTCATTTCATGCCGCCTCCCTCGATCTTTTATCAACTATTCCTGTCGCAGACAGTTAGATATTTAGATTATTAGTAATATACATCTAATTCTATGTTTCTTCAAGCCATTTCACCCGGAAAACACCTTCTTCATAAATTCATCAATTGATAATTTGATTCCTTTGTATTACAGTAGGACACGATCACGATCGGCAGCCACATAGTGTTAAAAATCGTATGATTGCAATTGATTTTCATATATAATATGCTGACCTTGAGAAAAAACAGCACCGTCACTGCGATTACAGGTAAACAAGCAATCGCAGCAAAAACATGGAGGTTTTTATGGGTTATAAAGCAGCAGAGACCAGATATGATACCATGGAATACCGCAGATCCGGCATCAGCGGGCTGAAGCTTCCGGTTGTTTCATTTGGATTGTGGCACAATTTCGGGGATACCGGAAACTATGAGAATATGAAGGAAATGCTTTTTACTGCATTTGATAACGGCATCACGCATTTCGACCTGGCGAATAATTATGGCCCGGCATACGGAAGTGCCGAACGTAATTTCGGCAAGATCCTGAAGGAAGAACTTGGTGTATATCGTGATGAGCTGATCATCAGCACCAAGGCCGGATATGATATGTGGCCGGGCCCGTATGGAAACTGGGGGAGTCGTAAATACATGTTTGCGAGCCTCGATCAGAGCCTGCAGCGTATGGGACTGGATTATGTGGATATTTTCTATCATCACCGCATGGATCCGGAGACTCCGTTGGAGGAGACGATGGGAGCTCTGAATGATATTGTAAAGAGCGGAAAAGCGCTTTATGCAGGCATATCCAATTATAATGGTGAGCGCATGAAACAGGCGTCTGATATTTTACGCGGCCTGAAATGCCCGTTTGTAATTAATCAGAACCGTTACTCTATCCTGGACCGCACCATTGAAGAAAACGGATTGAAACAGGCTGCTTCCGAAGAGGGAAAAGGAATCATCGTATTCAGCCCGTTAGCACAGGGTATTCTGACGGACCGTTATCTGAACGGTATCCCGGAGGACAGCCGTGTCCGTACAGACGGCAGGTTTCTTCATGCGGACCGAATTACCGGCAAAACAATGGAAGGTCTCCGGAAGCTGAATGCACTTGCCGCAGAACGAGGACAGAGTATGGCACAGATGGCTTTAAACTGGATTCTGAAGGATGGAGATATCACTTCCGTACTGGTAGGGGCGTCTAAACCATCCCAGCTCCTGGACAATATCAAAATTGTAAACCGTACCCCGTTTACGGAGGAAGAACTGGAAAAAATCGACGAGATCACAGCAGAACAATTACTCTGCTGACATGAGCGCTTATTTCAGGAATTCTTTTATCGCATTCGCAAATTCTTCCGGCAATTGTCCCTGCGGGGAGTGTCCGCAGCCCTCCATCAGGTATACCTCGACTTTGGGAGCTGTGATACGATCTGCATATTCTTTAACAAGTCCCACCGGAGTGATCCAATCGCATGATCCCGACAGGAACAGCACCGGCATTTGATAAGTATCATTTTTATCAAACGCATTGAAATCCATCATATAGGATCCCAGAGGCTTTTCCACCAGTTTCTTGTACTGTGAAAAATCACCCATTACCGCTTTCATCTGAACCATATACCATCTGATATCGTCAACACCGGCGATGGGACTTGTAAGTGCGGCCATTGTCGAAATATCCTTTGTTACGGTCTGTGGGTGATACTTGTCAACGCGATTCCTGAGATTCATGAGATTAGCGATACTCTTATCAGACATAAATTTCTCATATGCCTTTTCCATCTCCGCAGTATCATCACCCCTGTCGCGAGCGACTTTAAGGGCGTCTTCATATGAGTATGTTTCTCCGTAATAGTCTTTTTCATTAACACATTGGCCGACACCGATATATGCCGACACCTTTTCGGGATGGGCCAGAACATATCTGCTTCCGAGCATACTCCCGTATGAATGGCCGAGGATAATCACTTTTTCCTGTCCAAATCGATCACAAAGATAATCTGTAAGTGCATCAAGGTCCTCAAGCTGCCGGTCAAAGGACAGTGAAGCGTTATCAGGATCAGAATCAATATTACGATAGTAGGATCTTCCGCAGCCTCGTTCATCCCAGGCTGCAACCGTATACTCATCGGTAAGATAATCCTGCCAGCAATGCTCATGTACGGTAAGGAAGCAAGCAACCGAAAACAAGAGATAGACCGCCAGCACTACACTATTCCGAACCAAAGACCAAAAG
>JBGUOI010000020.1:0-4456 GCA_045118075.1 Porcincola sp.
ATGTAAGTAAAGGCAGTCTTAAAACCGGTAAGATGAGTCCCGCCCTCAGCATTGTAAATATTATTGCAGAACCCCAGTACGTTTTCGTGAAACTCATTCACAAACTGGAATGCGCATTCCACCGTGATTCCTTCGCTCTCACCCTTGTAGTAAACAGGATCACAGATCTTTTCCTTGTTCTGGTTCATATCCCTGATAAATCCGAGAATCCCGTCAGGCTCGCAGAAAGTTTCACTTATCGTTTCGTCCTCTCTCCGGTCTTCAAATAAGATCGTAAGATTGGGATTAAGGTAGGCTGTCTCATGCAGACGGCTGCGAATTTCAGTAGCAGAGAACCGGGTGTTTTCAAATATCTCCGAATCGGGAAGAAAGCGAATCTTCGTCCCGGTGCTGCGCGTTTTTCCGGTCTCCGGAAGCAGCCCGTTTTCAAGCTCAACTGTGGGAATCCCACGGCTGTAGGCATCATGGTAGATCCGGCCGTCCCGGGAGATATCCACACTCATCCATTCGGACAGAGCATTCACGACGCTTGAACCGACTCCGTGGAGTCCGCCGCTGGTCTTATAGGCATCGTTGTCGAACTTTCCGCCGGCATGAAGCGTTGTGAAAACGACCCTTTCAGCCGATACCCCTTTTTCATGCATTCCGACGGGTATGCCTCTTCCGTTGTCCCACACGGAAGCGGAACCGTCCTTTTCAAGGAAGACACTGATCTGGCTGCAGAAACCGGCCAGATGTTCATCCACTGAATTATCCACGATCTCATAGACGAGATGATTAAGCCCCTTCCTGGACGTGGAGCCGATATACATTCCCGGACGTTTTCTGACAGCCTCAAGGCCTTCGAGCACCGTTATGCTGCTCGCATCATAATCATTCTTTTTTTTCATGTTCTCCTGACCTGTTCAACTTATCCGCTGCCTGGCAGACGGTCATTTTTTCTTTTTGTAATAACCCGAAGCGGCCCGGTAACAGGCCGTCAGGGAGGACTGGTTGCTTAGTCCGATCACACTGTTTGTTTTTGCAACGATAAAGTTCCTGAGCTTCTCCATGTATTCCTCCTTGCTGATCTGGCCGTTTGCCATGCCTGTCAGCCCTTTCTCCCAGCTTGCCGTCAGCTGCGGCATCAGAAGCGCCGGGATGGAGGAAGCGACCGCATCGGTGATCATCTCACCCGGAAGGGTCGGGGTCAGGATCTGTGTTTTTTTATTTAATGAAATATATTTTTTGGATACCAGTTTATTCAGGATCTCGGCCCGTGTCGCACTCGTTCCGATCCCGCTTGATTTGATCTGCGCCCGCAGCTCTTCATCTTCGATCAGCTGTCCGGCATTTTCCATTGCCAGGATCATTGATCCAGAACTGTATCGCTTGGGCGGTGAAGTCTCCCCTTCTTTTATAAAGAGTTCCTGAACCGGCAGGATATCACCCTTTTTTAGTTTATGGAGCATCGTTCCGGATACAGTTCCCGTATCCTCTTCATCCTCTTTTTCTTCCGGTTCTTCCTTTTCCTTTCGCGGCATGACAGCCTGGTATCCCGGGTCTTTAAGGAGCCTGGCTCCAGCAAAAAACCGCTCTTTTCCGAGAAGAACCGTTATATTTATGCGCTGATAAACAGCCGGAGGGAAAAAGATTCCCAGAAATCTTCGTACGATCGCTGTATAGATACCCAGAGCGGTCGCGCTCAGGCTGCCCAGTGCTCCAAACCCCTGCCCGGTAGGGATGAGGGCATAGTGATCCGTGATCTGCTTGTCATTAACATACCGTGTGCGCGCAATATTCTTATAGTTTCCGGAATCAAGCACCTGCCGCGCGGCATCGGATGAGGGGCCGAAATTGACAAGTCCCTTTAAATTCCGGTCGATCTCTTTTGCCACTGCACTTGAGAGCACCCTCGCATCTGTCCTCGGATAGGTGATCAGTTTTTTCTCGTAGAGTTCCTGTGCAACAGACAGTGTCTGGTCAGGACTGAGCTTGAACATTTTTGAAGCATCATTCTGAAGTTCAGCCAGGTTATAAAGCATGGGAGGATTTTTCTTTTCAGATCTCTTCTCCAGCTTTTCGACGATGCCCTGATACGGATCCGTTTTCTTCAATTCATCGATCAGTGCCTGTGCATCCTTTCGCTCGCGAAAACCATTCTCTTTATAGAGCTTTTGCGAGGCATAATACGAAGATCCTTCAACGGCTTTCCATTCAGCCTCCGTAAAATCTTCTTCGAAGCCAAACCGTCCGCGGACTCTGTAGAACGGTGTTTTAACGAAATTGCGGATTTCCCTCTCCCGGCGGACGACCATTCCGAGGACACAGGTCATGACGCGGCCGACAGAGATTGAAACATATTTTTCCTTCAGGAAGGATGCCATGGAATTCCCGTATTTGAGTGTAAGCACACGGGAAAAATTAATACCCATCAGGTAATCTTCGATCGCCCTAAGGTAGGCAGAAGCGGCCAGGTCATCATACGCCGAGAGATCTTTTGCCTCCCGGATTCCTCTTAATATCTCTTCTTTTGTCTGGGAATCGATCCATACCCGTTTTTGGGTCTTTCCCTTCACTCCGGCTTCCTGGGCTACCAGGCGATAGATGTATTCTCCTTCTCTTCCCGAATCGGTACAGACATAGATCGTGTCTACATCATCCCGATGCAGCAGCGAAGAAACGATTTTAAACTGTTTTTTTACTCCGGGAATCACTTCGTACAGAAAATGATCCGGGATAAAAGGCAGCGTTGACAGGCTCCATTTTTTCATGGCCGGGTCATACGCTTCCGGATAACTCATGGATACCAGATGACCGACGCACCAGGTGATCACATACCTGGATGATTCCTGGTAACCGTCATGCCGTGTCATCTCATCACCGAGTGCTTTGGCAAATTCCATGGCCACACTCGGTTTTTCAGCAATAAAAAGTGATTTTGACAAAGTCACCTCCGGGTATATAACGATGACTGCCGTTGCGTTCCAGGTGCAGCGGCAGTCACAACCAGTTTATTTATGATCGATATATCCAAGAGAAACCAGCGACTCCGCACACAGGACAGCGCCGCCAGCAGCACCCCTGAGCGTATTGTGGGCAAGTCCGATAAACTTCCAGTCAAAGAGAGTATCCTCTCTGAGGCGGCCGATCGAGACGCCCATGCCTTTCTCAGCGTCCACATCCAGTCTGACCTGGGGGCGATCATCTTCCTCAAGGTAGCGGATAAACTGTTTCGGAGCGCTCGGAAGATCTTTCTCCTGCGGAAGTCCCTTAAACGATCTCAGTTTTTCGATCAGTTCCTCTTTGGAAACCTTCTTTTCAAAGTCAACAAAAACAGCTGCCGTATGACCGTTCAAGACAGGAACACGTACACACTGGCAGGTGATCTTCGGATCACGGGCGGGAACGATCACACCGTTTTCGATCGAGCCGAAGATCTTCAGCGGCTCTTTTTCGCTCTTTTCTTCTTCACCCCCGATATAGGGAATGATATTTCCTTCCATCTCGGGCCATTCGCGGAAAGTTTTTCCGGCGCCGGAAATCGCCTGGTACGTCGTCACGACGGCTTTTTCCGGAATATACTCCTTCCATGCTGCGAACGCGGGCGTATACGCCTGGATCGAACAATTCGGTTTAACGGCGATAAAGCCTCTTTCCGTGTTAAGTCTCTTTTTCTGGAAAGGAATGATATCGAAGTGCTCCGGGTTGATCTCGGGAATGACCATGGGAACATCCTGTGTCCACCGGTGAGCACTGTTATTGGAAACGACCGGGGTCTCCGATCTGGCATAATCTTCTTCGATCCGCCGGATCTCATCTTTTGTCATATCCACCGCAGAGAAGACAAAATCAACATCCCGGCTTACCTTTTCGATCTCATTTATATTCAGGACCGTCATGCCGGCCGCTTTTTCGGGCATGGGATTTTCAAGTTTCCAACGGCTGCCCACTGCTTCCCGGTATGTTTTCCCGGCACTCCTGCCGCTTGCTGCTACCGCAGTCACTTCAAACCACGGATGGTTTTCCAGGAGGGAGATGAATCGCTGTCCGACCATTCCCGTAGCACCGAGTACGCCTACTTTCAATTTTCTATCCATCATTCAGGTCCTTTCTTAATTGATCCGGTCTTTTTCTTTTACGAAATTTACACCCCGTCCCTTCATTTTGTCAAGGGCGGTCCATGAAATGAGAGTCAATAAAAGCGGCTTCCTGTCGCTGTTTGCTGAGCATCTCCCTGACCTGCTGCGGTCCCGGAGCGCCTGTTGTATTTCTTTTTTCAACACAGGTCTTAAGGCTGATCGCATCGTAGATGTCAGTATCGAATGCATCGCTCTCTTCCCTGTATTCTTCAATGGAAAGCTCATCGAGTGAGATATTTTTTTCAATGCATTTCAGAACAAGCCGTCCGATGATCCCATGAGCATCTCTGAAAGGAATACCTTTACGCACCAGGTAGTCGGCCGCGTCCGTCGCA
>JBGUOI010000021.1:0-8156 GCA_045118075.1 Porcincola sp.
GATCGCTTCCACGTTCGGCGGAAACGGTGCCTACGCTTTTGCGGGAATGCTTGCTCCCGAGATCGAACAGCGTGAAGCCGGCTTCGAATTCTGGAAACGTGCGATCGACCTGACGGTTGAGCTTGGCAGCGACGTGATGGGTCAGCCCGCCGGCTCCTTAAACTACGATGACGCGAGAGATCCCGTCCGCCGCGAAGAGCTGTACCGGGAACTGCTTACACGCTTCCGCGAACTGGCAGCGTACGGCAAAGAAAAAGGCCTGAAGGAGATCCAGGTGGAGGCTGTGCCGCTGTTTACCGAGATTCCGTACGATCCCGAAGGATCCGTAAGGATGATGAAAGACCTCGAGGGAACAGACATACCCATTAAGCTGCTCCTCGACTGGGGACATGCCCTCTTTAAACCCCTCCTCAAGGAAAAGGCCGATATTAAACTGTGGTTCAACACCTGCGCACCCTACGTGGGCGGCATCCATCTGCAGCAGACGGACGGCGAGTGGGACCGCCACTGGGACTTCACCAAAGAAGGCATCGTGACACCGCAGCTGATCAAAGAAGCCACGGCCGAGGCCGGTCTTGATGATATCTACCAGTACCTCGAGGTGGTCACTATTTACGAGGACGACGATGACGCCGTCTACGACAGAATGAAGCGGACTATGGAGTATCTGCATAAAAACCTTGACTGATGACATGGCGTGACAGGGACGGTTCTGCATCACGCTTTTTGGAGATGACTGATGAGTAAAGACTACATAATCGGAATTGACCAAAGCACCCAGGCAACAAAAGCGATCCTGGTGGACAGAAACGGGCATGTGGCTGCCAGATGCGGCCTGCCTCACCGGCAGATCATCAATGAGGCAGGCTGGGTGGAAAAGCCGAGCTTGTGCGGGCATGGCTCGAGTGCATCGATTACCAGATCACGGATATCTTAAAGATCATGGAAAAGACGGCCGGACTGAAGGTCGAAGAACTGCGCACCGACGGAGGAGCAACGAGAAATGAGTACCTGATGCAGTTCCAGAGCGACCTGATGAACTGCACCGTGAGAGCATCGTCCGAAGACGAAGTCTCCTGCCTCGGACCGGTGTTCGCCGCCGGATTAAAACGCGGTTTCTTTGAAGACGTGAGCAAAGCGGTAGAAAAAAGGACCTACCTTCCCGTAATGGACGAAGAAACAAGGAACCGGAAACTGGAGGGCTGGAAGAGAGCCGTTGCCCGCTGCCTCTATAAATGCTGACCCGGAGACGCTTCATCTGCATAAAAGTAGAATAAAAAAGATATCACCCTTGTTCCAAAGGGGACCTACCGAAGCGCCGGCACTTGGCGAGGGCGAAGCCCAAGCCTTAGTACCGCTGCGCTTCGGTCAGAGCGCGAGCGCTCCCCGTGGAACAGGGTGATATCTTTTTCGATTTTGATTTGTGAGACGGAAGCGTCCCCTGTCATCAGATCATGAACTGATATGCGGTGAACACTACATAGATTCCCAGCAGCAGACAGCCCTGCCAGCGTTTGAGCCTTCCTCTGATGATCGTCGGGATCGTGAGGATGCCCATGACGATCAGCATCAGCGGGATGTCGATGATCAGCGATGAATTGACGGAACCGATGGTCTTCTCGGCCGGGATTTTAAACGGCGAGATGGTGATGGCCATGCCCGATACCAGGACGATATTGAAGATGTTGGCGCCGATGACATTTCCCAGAGAAAGGGCGCTGTGGCCTTTTGCCAGGGAAGTGATGGCGGTAACAAGCTCCGGAAGCGAGGTTCCGAGTGCTACGAAGGTAAGGCCGATGACGCTGTCCGGAACGCCCAGTGCCTGGGCGATTTTCGTTCCGTTGTTGACCAGCAGGTTGGCGCCGACAGCGATCGCCGCTGCACCGACAGCCAGACGGATAAGGTCCGGCCAGATCGGTTTGTCTTCATCCGAAGATGTATCTTTCTGGCTGGTATCCGGGTTGGAAAGTCCCTGTTTGATCAGGACGATCATATAGACCACAAAGATGGCCAGGAAGATGATGCCGTTCAGTCTTGAGAAACCGCCGCGGATCCATGCGGTCAGAGCGTAGATGCCGGCAGCCACAAAATAAACAATGGTCGGGGTGAGAAGAGTGCTCCTGTCGACTTTGGAAGGTCGGATGGCTGCGCTTAAGGCAGCGATCAGCGCCGTATTGCAGATGATGGAACCGATGGCGTTTCCGTAAGAGATTCCGCTGTTTCCCATGAGAGCAGCCTGAGAGGAGACCATGACCTCCGGCAGCGTTGTGCCGATCGAGACGATGGTGGCACCGATCAGAATCTCGGACAGGTGAAAACGGTGGGCGATGCCCACGGCACCTTCCACGAACCAGTCACCGCCCTTGATGAGAAGGACAAGACCAAGAAGGAACAATAAAACAGGAACCAGCATGATGATCTACCTCCGTTGAGTTCACTTAAAATACGTAATCAGAGAAGCAGCGCCGTTTATCAGAAGCAGCACTGTTTCTTTTTGTGGCGGCATTCGTTCATCTGTGCCTGGCCGCAGTGATAACAAAGCTCGTTGTCGCAAAGGCCCTCTTTTTCGAACTGCAGCAGGTTTTCAACCGTAGTCTGTGCGATATTGTCCAGTGCCTCCGCGGTCAGGAAAGCCTGATGGGAGGTGACGATCACATTGGGCATGGAGATCAGCCGGGCGATGGTGTCATCATTGACGATGTGTCCGGAAAAATCTTCGAAGAAGATATCCGATTCTTCTTCATAAACATCCAGGCAGGCGCCGCCGACATGACGCTGTTTGATCCCCTCGAGAAGGGCTTCGGAATCGACCAGCGCGCCGCGCGAGGTGTTGATCAGCATCACGCCCTTTTTCATTTTGGAGATGCTTTCGGCGTCGATCAGATGCATGGTCTCTTCCGTCAGCGGGCAGTGGAGAGAGATGATATCGCTCCTTGCAAACAGTTCGTCGAGAGAGACATAGTCAATGCCGCTTCCCTGCGCCGGGAATTTGTCGTATGCGATCACATTCATCCCGAAACCTTTGCAGATATCGATAAAAGTGCGCCCGATCTTGCCGGTACCGACAACGCCGACCGTTTTGCCGTGCAGATCGAATCCGGTAAGGCCGTTAAGGCTGAAGTTGAAGTCGCGGGTGCGCAGATAGGCTTTGTGGATGCGCCGGATGCTGGTCAACAGGAGCGCCATGGCGTGCTCTGCCACCGCATAGGGCGAGTAGGCCGGGACCCGGAACACATGGATGCGGCCGTAAGCGGCATCAAGGTCCACGTTGTTGTATCCGGCACAGCGAAGGGCGAGCGCCTTCACGCCGTTTTCATAAAGCGCGTCCAGGACAGCCTTGTTTGCAGTGTCGTTGACGAAGATGCAGACAGCGTCGAAACCCCTGGTCAGATCTGTCGTATCTTCCGTCAGCTTCGTCTCAAAAAACTTGACGCTGTAACCGTGAAGCGCTGCGTATTTTTCGAAAGCAGGCCGGTCATAATCTTTAGCATCAAACAGTGCGATCTTCATAGAATACCTCCGCTTTGTGCAGGCCATCTTACCTGTACCGCAGTCATTCTAACATAAACCTGAGTAAACATAAAGTTGTGTTTACCGATGCTGGAAACGTTCCCTCGTCTTCTTTTCGGCCGGGACTGCTTCGATTTCGCCTGCCTGCGTCAAGGCCCACTTGGTCAGCATCGGACCGACCAGTTCATAGACAAGCACACTGAACAGGATAATGTTTCTTACCAGTCCGGACAGGTCTTCCCTTCCGGCAAAACCGGCGGAGACCGTTACAACCATTCCCAGCGCCACACCGGCCTGCGGCAGCAGTGTGATTCCCAGATAACGGTTGACGGTGTCCGAACAGTGCACGGCCCGGCTGCTGATACCGGCGCCTAAATACTTGCCTGCCGAACGGACAAGGATATAGACCACGCCGATCAGGATCACGCTCGGATAGCGAAATACACTCAGATCCAGCTGGGCGCCGCTGAGTACGAAAAAGACGGCATACAGCGGAGCCACCCATTTCTCGGAACGCGCCATAATATCGACCGAGTACGGGCTCAGATTGCAGAAGACCGTGCCGAGCATCATGCATACGAGCAGAGACGAAAAACTGATCTGTGCCGGCCCGATGGGAATCTTCACGACCGAGAAAGCAATGGTCATGCAGACGAAAGAAATCGTCAGGGAAAGGCGGTTCGTGTTTGAGAAAAACAGGGTCTCGAGTTTTGTCATCACAGCCCCCATCAGGGCACCCAGAAGCAGGGAGCAGACGATCTCCAGGAGAGGATTGACGACAACGGAAAAAACATTCAGGCTTCCGCCCTCCATTGCCTGTGCGATACCGAAGGACACAGCAAACACGACCAGGCCGACCGCATCGTCGAGTGCGACGATCGGCAGCAGCAGATCCGTGACAGGTCCTTTTGCCTTATACTGACGAACGACCATCAATGTGGCAGCCGGTGCTGTGGCGGAAGCGATCGCACCGAGGGTGACCGCGACCGGCAGCGGCATGGCTGACGGACCTAAGGCGAAGTGCAGTCCGATCAGGGCCGCATCGACCAGCAAACAAGCAAAAACAGCCTGGAAAATACCGATCACCAGAGCCTGTTTTCCGGTCTCCCGAAGCTGGGAGAGCCGGAACTCATTGCCGATATCAAACGCGATAAAGCCCAGTGCCGTGCTGGATAAAACGCTTACAGCGTCAATGGCTTCAAACGTCGGGAAACCGATTCCCTCAAGTCCGAGCCTGCCCAGTGCGAACGGGCCGATCAGTACGCCGGCAATCAGAAATGCCGTCACATCGGGGAAACCAAAACCTGTCTTCTTGAACAGACGGGTCATCATGAGTCCTGCCAGAAGGGCGATCGCTGTTGATAAAAGTGCTTCCATGTCATGCCTCCTGAAAGAAGTATTATTCCTGCTTCTTTTCCTTATAGCTGTTTACATTTAATCCGGAGTGAAGTATACTCCCCGGTCCCGTATGCGTCAAGCCTCGTCCGGCATACTTTACGGTCTTTGTCTGAGGTGCTATGATATGAATAATATTGAAGCGTTTCTGTGAAAATATTGGTGGTGAAGGAGGAACGTTCATGAACAATTTTAATTACTTTACGCCCACAAAGGTTGTTTTCGGAAAAGACACCCAGATGCAGGCCGGCGCCCTTTGCAAAGAGTTCGGCGCCGCAAAAGTTCTGATCCACTACGGCGGTGGAAGCGCGGTCCGCTCCGGCCTGATCGATCAGGTGAAAGCATCTCTGGATGAGGCCGGGATCGCCCATGTTGAGCTTGGCGGGGTAAAGCCGAACCCCAGGCTGTCGCTTTGCCGTGAGGGCATTGAACTTTGCCGGAAGGAAGGCGTTAACTTCATTCTGGCTGTCGGCGGCGGAAGCGTGATCGACTCCTCCAAGTGCATCGGCTACGGACTGGCCAATGAAGGAGATGTCTGGGATTTCTACTGCCAGAAGCGCACAGCCGCCGCCTGTGCCCCGATCGGCGCCGTGCTGACGATTGCCGCGGCGGGCAGCGAAATGAGCAACTCCTGCGTGATCACAAACGAGGACGGGTGGTTCAAGCGCGGGACCAAGACGGATTACTGCAGGTGCCGCTTTGCCATCCTCAATCCCGAGCTGACGTACACGCTGCCGGATTACCAGACACAGTGCGGCTGCGTGGATATCATGATGCACATCATGGAGCGCTATTTCACAAAGACGGAAGACACCATGCTCATCGATGGGATGGCCGAATCGGTGCTGCGCACCGTAAAGACCAATGCGAAGATCCTGCATGAAAACCCGGAAGATTATGACGCAAGGGCGCAGGTGATGTGGGCCGGAAGCCTTGCCCACAACGGCCTTTTAGGCTGCGGCATGGAGGAAGACTGGGCGACCCACCAGCTGGAGCACGAGCTTTCGGGCATGTTTGACGTGGCGCACGGCGCCGGGCTTGCAGCGCTCTGGGGAAGCTGGGCTCGCTATGTCATCGACGAGAAGCCGCAGCGCTTTGCACAGTTTGCCGTGCAGGTCATGGGCATTCCGGCTTCCGCTTCTGATCCGAAGCGGACGGGCGAACTCGGTATCCGCGCGATGGAAGAGTTTATCCGCAGCGTGGGTATGCCGACAAACATCCGTGAACTCGGTTATGAGCTGACCGATGAAGAGATCAAAGTGCTTGCCTCGAAATGCGCTGCCCGCAAGGGAGGCAAGATCGGAGGATTTAAGAAACTCGGCGAAGAGGATATGATCAGGATCTACGAAATGGCGAGATGAGATGAAAACGACGTTCATAGCGGCATTGCTGGCGATGTCACTTGCCGCGTCACTGCCGTGTCACTGTGAAACCGTTCCGTCTGATGGGGAAGAGGAAAGCGAATACTATCCACAGACCGTGGAGCTTGCATCCAAGATCATGGTAGATATTCCTCAGGGTTTTGATCTGGATGAAGAAAACAGCGGTTTCGGGGTGGTCTGTATAGACTCGGACAATACGTCGATCAGTGTCTACTGCATCCAGAACTCTTCCACGCAGCACGAGGCGGAGATCGAGGTGAAAAGCCGGCGCAGAAGGGTCAAGCGCATCATTACGGATATTGAAGTCCCGGTAGACCGTCACGTCGGAAGGTACCTGGAGACCCATGTCGTCCGTCCCGATTATGAGATGTGCTTCTACATCGGCCTGATGGATCTGCACGAGATGGTAGTGAAGATCGAAGCCATTACGGATTATTATAATGAACAGGTTGCCGAAGACATCCGGAAGGTGATGGAAAATACTTACTACGCTTACTGGCAGTGAGCGGAAAATGTGCCGAATGACAAAAAAAGCGCTGCAGCAGGGTGATCCTGCGCAGCGCTTTTTGAATCTGTCCGGTTATTTGATGACGACCAGTTCGTAGTCTCTTGTTCCGATACCGATCTTCTCGGCATGCTCAAGCGTCTCGCGCCAGCGCACGTTCGGGTTGCTGTCGGTGAAGTGATCCTTGTACCAGTTCCAGCCCGGTTTCGCCAGGTTATCAGAGAGCTGGCTGTTCGGAGAGGGCGTCTGTTTCTGACAGGCATCCACACAGGCCTGGTCAAGGGCGACCGGATCGAAGGACGCGAACATTCCGACATCCGGCAGGATGGGAGCATCATTCTCGGAATGGCAGTCGCAGTTCGGGGAGATGTCCATCACCAGGGTGACATGGAAGTTGGGGCGTCCGTAGAGGACAGCCTGGGAGTATTCGGCGATCTTGCAGCCGAGGATCTCGTTGGCGTTCTCATTATTGTTGGAGATGGCGTCAAACGCACAGGCTCCGATGCAGCGGCCGCAGCCTTTGCACACATCGTGATCGATGACGGCTTTGCCGCCCTCATAGGAGATCGCATTCGATCCGCATTCTTTAGCACAGCGTTTGCAGCCTCTGCACAGAGCCGGATCCACATCGGGCTTGCCGTCATTATGCTGCTGCATCTTGCCGGCGCGGCTTCCGCAGCCCATGCCGATGTTCTTTAAGGCACCGCCGAAACCGGTGCACTCATGTCCCTTAAAGTGGTTCAGGGAGATGAAGACATCAGCATCCATGACAGCGTGGCCGATATAAGCCTCTTTACAGTACTCACCATTTACGACAGGGACTACGACATCGTCCGTGCCGCGAAGGCCGTCGGCGATGATGATCTGACATCCGGTGGAGATGGGGTTAAATCCGTTGATGTTGGCGCAGTCCAGATGCTCAAGTGCATGTTTGCGGCTGCCCGGATAGAGCGTATTGCAGTCGGTCAGGAACGGCATGCCGCCGGCTTCCTTCACCAGGTCGGCCACAGCTCTGGCATAGTTCGGACGAAGAAAAGCCAGGTTGCCCAGCTCACCGAAATGCATCTTGATGGCAACAAACTTGCCTTCCATATCGATCTGGCCGATTCCGGCGGTGCGGCAGAGCTTTTTAAGCTTTTCGGTGATCGGGACATCCACTTTGGTACGGAAATCCGTAAAATAGACTTTTGATTTACCCATGAAGCATATTCTCCTTTACTATATTTTTGAAGTTTTCGGATTTTTGGAAGTATAGAGAAATTATAGCATAGGAAAATGTGATGTGCACCCCTGTAGGGTAACACTTTCTTGTGACTGAAACCGTAGATGGTAACAAAGAGCTTTCACTGCCTCCGGGAGGGGTA
>JBGUOI010000022.1:0-2475 GCA_045118075.1 Porcincola sp.
GAAGATGATCAACAGGAATGACGACATCACAGACAGCAGATCCGATTACAAGTGTTTTTTTCATCCGTGACAGATCCTCAACGTCGAAAGGAACCGCTTCCGCGGTTCCTTTCTTTGGGTAAGTGGAGAAATTCGTCTTCGAAGAGACGATAGACAGTTGTCAAAAGTGATAATAGCGATCTTAAAAATGATGTCGCCATTTGCGATTATTATCCGCTATTCTATCCCATTTGTCAATAAGCGGTGGTAAATATACTCGTCAAAAATCGATCAATCAGATGAATAAAAACAGGAGCTTCCGAATGGAAACTCCCCTTTCAGTACGAAATGGAGACGGCAGGACTTGAACCTGTGACCTACTACACGTCAAGCAGTTGCTCTCCCAGCTGAGCTACGTCTCCGGAAACATGTTTTGTTTCGTACTCGACTACTATGCCATAACCATTCGGAAATTGCAAGTGTTTTTTTCAGGATGGATTACATCACCACCTGGTTCCTGCCCCTGGCCTTTCCCATGTACAGCTTCCGGTCCGCTGCCTCCAGCGCTTCTTCCATCGTCTGTTCTCTGCCGCACTCCTCAATCCCGAATGTCATAGTCACCCGAAGCTCCTGGCTGCCGAAGCGGATGGGAGTATTCTTGATCTTTCTGCAAAGGCTCTCCACCTCATAGGCCGCGTCGTCTCCGTTCATCCCAGCCAGGACAAGCAAAAACTCTTCTCCGCCCCATCTGGCTGCCGCGCCCCTGTCTTTGACGAATTCCTGAAACATCCCGGCCAGTTCTTTCAGCACTACATCGCCCGCATCATGTCCGTATGTGTCATTTACCTGCTTAAAAAAGTCAATATCCCCCATAATCACATTGACAAACAGTTCTTCGTGCAGCGCTCTTCCATGAACCTCTTTGAAATACTTTTCTCCGGCTCTTCGGTTCATCAGCCCGGTCAGCGCATCCGTCTGAGCCTGGTGGGTCATCTCCTTGTTGTAGCTGATCAGCTTTCTTTCCGCATCCAGCGAGCTGCTGGAGAAAATCGTTGTGATCAGCGCAATGCTGCTGAAGGTGGCAAGCATGTTCATGAATTCCTGCACCACTTTCTGGGTATCGGAAATCAGGAAGACAGGACTGCCGAAAAAGCCAAAAGAATAAATGACTGTGCCGGCCGCCATCAATCCTGCCATATACAGAAGCTTCTTTCGCAGGGTCAGGTAGGAGCTGTTGAAAAGATAGACCAGAAGAATCCCATATCCATACTGCGCGCCTGTGCTCCACCCGTAAAGATACGTGCTGGCCGCGTTCCATGCGAGAATCATCAGGACAACCAGATAAAACGCAGGCACCGTATGGGTGGAATAAGTCAGGCGGAAAGCAATACAATAGACACACAGGATTCCGGCCGGCACTGCAGAATAGACAGAATACCCGTTCATCAGACAAAAAACAGCCTGCCCGATGGAATAGAACACCATCACCGCGCAGATACAGCGGGTCATCACCGCAGTTTTTTTCGATTCATTCGGATTCAAAACATCCTGATTGAAGAATGCCAGAAGCCGTTTCCACCACTTACTCATAGAGGCACCCACCCTCTTTTATCCGATCCGGCAAAAGCCTTTTCCGACAGTGTACGACACTTTCCTTTCTTTGAAAAGAAAGAGGCTGCCATTTTTTACAAAAAATGCAAATCCCGGCAGCCTGCAACTGCAGAAAGCTTCATTCATGTTTGCGATTGCTGTGCGGCCTATTCTGCCTCCAGCAGCGGCACCCAGTAATGCGCCTGATAGATATCCGTAAGACGGACTGTGTACAGCATCCTGTCTCCGCCGGTGATCTTCCGGTTGATAATCGTAAGCGTTCCGTCTTCCGGAACCGTAATCGCTTCTCCCAGCTGATAGCACCCCTCCATGGCGCCGTCATAGGTGAAATAATCGCAGACCGGCTGGATCTGATCTCCCTTTTTCGGAATCGTCAGTCCTCTTTCCAGCACTCCGCCGGGAAGAGGCTTTTCTGCTCCCAGCACACGGTTCTCGCCTGTTTCTTCATTGAATTCCACGAGAAGGTTCACACGCTCTCCGTTCAGAAGAGCCGGAATGAACTTTGTCGTGACATACAGGCCATCCCCGTCCTCGTCCTCCTCGCTGACCGGGTACACCGCGACCGGATGGCCGTTCAGCGTCAGCCAGGTACCGTTCCACGCATCAATCAGGTCATCGTTCTCATCATAGGCAAGGACATTATCTAACCCCAGGTCGAGATATCCGCCTCCGTCATCGATGAACACCTCCAGCTCGGCGTCCGTGATCTGCTCCCACATCTCCTCATCCAGCTCGAGCACGTGCTCCCCGTTCTTCTCCGTCAATGTAAGGGCAGCAGAGGAAACGGGCGCGCGGCCGAACAGAAGCTCTGCCGCCAGCCCCAGAAGGCTGGTGCTCTGTTCGGTATCCTGCGGGGTATCATAGGACAGAACCGTGTCGTAATTG
>JBGUOI010000023.1:0-2469 GCA_045118075.1 Porcincola sp.
CAACCAGCGCTTCGATTCCCTCAGCCAGAAGTTCAAGGAGGCCGAAACCAAGAAGGATGCGGTCGCACAACAGATCAGCGACATCCGGGACCGGCGCGGCACGATGGAGGACTTGCTCCGGATTCTGAAACAGCATGACGGCGAGGTCACCGCCTTCAGCGAAAAGCTCTGGTGCGGCCTGCTGGACTACGCCACGGCCTATGCGGATGGCCGCCTGACCTTCACCTTCAAAAACGGCTCCACCTTCGAGGGCTGAGCCGGACAGAAAGCAAGCTCCCGATCATCGGATTATGATTCCGGTGACCGGGAGCATTTTGCCTTATTTATTACGTTTTCCTGTGTTCTCTGAACCTCTAATCTCCTCATGATAGAAATAGTCTACGATCACGGGATGTCCCTGCGGCACCCTGCCGTATGGCATTTCATTATCAACAAAGGGACAATCATACTTCTTCGCCATTTCTCCCGCTTTCTGCTCCAACGCCTCGAAATAGCTGCGGTTCTTTTTATTGTATATTTCATCGTAAAGCGGAATAAGCTCTGAATGCCTGTCCGCAATATAGTCCATTATGGTTTTCTTAAACCCACCGCGCAGGTTCAGGTTCTCCAGCCAGAACAAATCGCACTGATCCTTTACTCGTTCAAAGATAGCTTCAAAGTCCGTGATGCCGGGAAAGACTGGTGAGACAAAGCAAACTGTGCGAATACCGGCATTATAGACCTTTTTCATGGCGGCAATGCGCCGCTCGATAGAAACGGCAGAGTCCATGTCATTCTTGAAACCTTCGTCCAGTGTATTGATTGACCATGAAACCGTTACCTGTCCCAACTCCTTTATGAGGTCGATGTCTCTGACTACAAGATCAGACTTTGTGCAAATCAGAATATCTGCACCACTGCCACGTAGCTGTTCGAGAAGCTTTCTGGTGTTGCCAAACTTCTCTTCCTGAGGATTGTATCCGTCCGTCACAGAGCCGATGACTACACGCTGGCCTGCGTATTTCTCCGCATTTTTTATTTCAGGCCAATGCTTCACATCAAGAAATGTACCCCATTCCTCGGTGTGACCGGTAAAGCGCTTCATAAAGGAGGCATAGCAATACTTACAGGCATGGGTACAGCCCACATAAGGATTAACGGAATAACCGCCCACCGGGAGACTGGATTTCGTCATGATATTTTTTGTTTCGGCATCGCCGATTAAAATACCATCCATCACTACTTGTGCCATTTCTCCTGCTCCTCCAATACTCTGATATAGGCTTCTGGCATTTCCTGAATCATATTTTCCTCACCAATGATGGGCACAAGATCTTCTTTCATGAATACCGGTATATCAAGCGCATGCGCCTGTTCTGTCAGGGAATATGCCCAAGCAGGCTTTGTATGAACCTTCCTGCTTTGTGCACCGGTCATGGTACCGACAACAATCCAGTCGACTCCCTGCAAATCAACTTTGCCCGGATCATCAAACAGCGGCTCAAAGGTTACGTGATAGTGCTTTGCTCTCACATTCTCCCGTAGGGCGTCAACTCTCCAGAGCTCAGAGCGCCTTGTCACCGTCACGCCAAACCACGCGTTTTCAAGATCGGTATCGATGTTCAGAAGATCTGGACGCTTGGAGAGGAAAAGAAATTGGTGCTGCGGATTCTGCCGCATTCTCGTGAAGACCTTATCCAGCCATTCCTGCTTCCAAACTGCAAGGTCACTCATGCCTGTCAGCAGAAAGTTCTGCGGACGCTGCTTTTCCATCAAACGCAGCTTATTTGGGAAAAATTCAGGCTTTGCAAAATCATCAATCATATGCCAGCGCTTAACGTTATTCCGTGCGTAGCAATAATCGCACCCAACAGTGCAGCCGATGACCAGATTCATGTTCTGGATCTGATCCTTGATACATACAAACATTTTCTTCCTTTCTCATTTGACAGGCGACTACAGCCGCTCTTCCACATTGGCAAGCACTCTGCGGAGATATTCCTCAAGCTGGGCGATTTCATCTTTACTGAAGCCCTTGTAATAAATATTGCTGATTTCTTCAGTCACTTCTTGGTAATCCTTTTCCAGTGATTTTGCCTCATCTGTGAGATAGATCAAAATTTTCCTTCGATCCTTATCACCTCGGTCTCGGCGAATTAAGGAAGCCGCCTCCATGCGATCTAGCATACTGGTAAGCGTTGTCAACGCCAGTCCTGTTTCTTTTGATAGGTCGCTGATCGGAACACCGTCCTTCTGCCAGAGAACGTAGAGTATCCGCCCCTGAGCACCGTTAAAAGCATCAATTTTCTTTTCGGCCAGAATTCGCTCAAATACACGGCCACCGACCTGTTTGATTCGAGTAATTAAAAATCCGCCTTGAGTACCCATGATAAGCCTCCCTATAAAAGAAGGGCAGCTATCTGCCGATAACTGCCCTGTAGATCTTATTTCTGCTGTGCAGCAGCAAATTCCGCGTAACCCTTCCAACCG
>JBGUOI010000024.1:0-6379 GCA_045118075.1 Porcincola sp.
ACGTCCTGCCGAAAATGAAAGTGGAAGTCATCGTAGGCAACATTCCCGTGGACGATGTGATCGAAACCGCCAAGAAGGCACTGTATACAGGTCATATCGGTGACGGCAAGATCTTTGTATACGAAGTGGAGAGAGTGATCAAGGTGCGTACCGGGGAGGAAGACCTGGATGCGCTCAAAGATATAGAGTGATCTGCAATACGGGCTGACAGGCGGTGCCGATTGGCGCTTGTTTCGCGGAAAGGAGGCGCTTCATGGCAGCATTTGGAAGAATAAAGTCCGGGATCCCGGCGATGGACAAAGCGCTGGACAATATTCGTCTCGGCGATAATGTGGTCTGGCAGGTATCATCGCTGGACGAATTCAGGATCGTTGCCGAAAAGTTTGCAAGGCAGGCTGTTGAAGATAAACGGAACCTGATCTATATCCGGTTTGCCCACCATGAGCCGATCCTGCACGAGATGGAGGGACTCAGGATCATTCAGGTGCCATTATCCCACCGGTTTGAGAATTTCACGGTGCAGATCCATGACCTGATCGAAAAGGAAGGCTGCGACGCTTTCTACGTGTTCGACTGCCTGTCCGAGCTTGAGGAGGCATGGGCGACAGACCTGATGATGGGCGACTTTTTCCACCTGACCTGCCCTTTCTTGTTTATCCTGGACACGGTCGCCTACTTTCCGATCCTTCGCGGCCGTCATTCATTCGATGCCGTAGACAAGATTCGCGACACCACCCAGCTTTTTCTGGATGTGTTTACGGATGAGATGAACGGGAATGACCTGCTGGTGAGGCCGCTTAAGGTCTGGCGCCGGGAATCGGAGACCATGTTCCTGCCGCATCTGTTTGTGCCTTCCGAGGGCAGGTTTGAACCAGAGACAGAAGGTGTGCAGGTAAGCCGTTTTTACCGTTTGATGAACCGGATGAGCACAGCTGTCAACCAGAACATGGACAGCTGGGAGCGGTTTTTCCAGCGTACGAAGATCATGTATGAAAACGGGCTCGATGTAACGAAAGAGTGCAGCCGGATCTGCGACATCATGCTGACACGGGATGAGCGGCTTCGGGAACTGGTCAAACAAAACTTCAGTCCCCGGGATTATTTTGAGATCCATGACCGGATGGTGGGCACCGGCATGATCGGCGGGAAAGCCTGCGGGATGCTCCTGGCCCGGAAATTGACGGAAAACATGCGTCCCGATATCTATGAGCGCATTGAACCGCATGATTCTTATTACATCGGTTCGGATGTTTTCTACACCTATATCGTGTACAACGGGTTCTGGGACCTGAGAGTGAAGCAGCGGACAACGGAAGGCTATTTTACCCTTGCGGATGAGGTGGCGCAGAAGCTGAGGACCGGCCGTTTTCCGAAAGTGATCGAGGAAGAATTTTTACGAGTCCTGGATTACTACGGCAATGATCCGGTCATCGTCAGGTCCAGCTCGATTCTGGAGGACGGTTTCGGCAACGCCTTCGCAGGTAAATATGAGTCCGTCTTCTGTTCCGGAAACGGATCTTTGGAAGAGCGGCTGGAAACATTCGAACAGGCGGTCCGCACCGTCTACGCCAGCACCATGAGCCTTTCGGCACTTGATTACCGAAGAAGACGGGGGCTTGACGCGAGAGATGAGCAGATGGCGATCCTCGTACAGCGCGTCTCGGGATCGAGATATGCGGATTTCTTCATGCCCTGCGCGGCCGGCGTCGGATATTCGATCAGCCCTTACCGGTTCAGCACCGAGCATCCGAGCGAAGGCATGCTTCGTCTTGTGATGGGGCTGGGAACAGCCGCCGTAGACCGGCGTACAGGATCCTATCCGCGTATGGTCATGCTGGAAGACCCCTCCAAAGTATTGCTGACATCGTCAGCTGACCGCCACCAGTTTTCCCAGAGGCTCGTGGATGCGGTCAGCTTCAGTTCGGGTGAAGTGGAAGGCTTTGATCCTGCAAAGATCTGCAAAAACCTCCCTTCATACCTGATCACCAGACTGATGTCGCATGATTTTGAGACGGAGAGGATGCTCAAAGAGCGCGGAATAGACAGGGATGTACATTATGTTTCCTGTGAAGGCCTGGTCAGGAATGAACGGCTGATGGACGATATGAAAGGAATACTATCCCTTATCGCTGAAGCCTACCGGTATCCGGTGGATATCGAATACACGGTCAATATAGCGCCGGACGGAGAATATGTGATCGACCTGCTGCAATGCAGACCGCTGCAGCAGACAAAGGAGGGAGACACGGTGACCGTTCCGGAGGCGAAGCCGGAAAAGATCCTGCTGGAGACAAAAAAGGTTTCCATGGGATTTTCACGAAGCTTTCCGGTAGACATGGTCATTTATATCGACCCGGTTCGATATTATAATATGCCTTACCGGGATAAGTACCGGATACGCGATGTGCTCTCTGCGGTCAACTGGAAGATGCGCGGACAGGGAAAGCGTATTCTTCTTCTGACACCGGGAAGGATCTGTACCTCCTCCCCGGAGCTGGGAGTGCCGTCCGCTTTTTCAGATATCAGCGAATTTGACATGATCGCCGAGATCAGTGAAACAGAGGCCGGGTATATGCCGGAACTCAGTTACGGAAGTCATATATTCCAGGACCTTGTGGAAGCCGGCATCCTTTATACGGCCGTCTTCAAAGATGAGAGCACGCTGCAGTTTTGCCCGGAGCTGCTCAATGGGATGCCTGACCTGGTGAAAGAGTACACCAATGAGGCGGAGCAGGTCGAAGGAATCATCCGTATCTGCGATGCGGCCGGTTCCGGTCTGACACTGTATTATGATATGTCCACGGAACATGTTATGGCCGTGAAAGTATGACAGGGGACGATCCCCTGTCTTTTTTTATCTGAGCAATTTTTTAAAATACCAGGGCAACTTTCTCTAATGAATTTTCCCTGCCGAGGGCATACAATTTCCATGATGCAAGATTATCGGTTCGCGGAGGGCATGGAAAGATGGAGAAAAAGATTTTGAAACTGCCTGTCAGGGAAATGACACCGGCACTGATGGAAAAGATGGAGAAGGAAGGCCTGATCATGCGGCTTTCCCCCGGACATGATGATATGCTCGACACACCTCCCGGAGTTACCGGAGATTATGCACTCTATGAGGGAAAAGAAGGCTACGGTCCGCATAAGATCATTGCGATCACGGTCAACCGCAAGGGCTTCCCGGGCTTCGGTACGCATCCTGACCAGGAAGAATTCTGGCTGATCGGGCATAATGATGCGATGCCGATGTATATTCTGATCGCACGGATGAGCCTTGAGGATTATCTTGAGAAGGTAAAGAACCAGAGCCTTACACAGGAGGATTTTTATCTGGTCAAGGCAAAATATAACGATCCGGAAGTCAGTTTCTTCGTGATGGTTGCAGGGATACCCCACGGAGAAGGGATCTTCGAAGAGGGCGGAAAGCTTCCGAGCTTCTACGTGACGGAGAGCCGCGATCTGCCGCTCGATATTTGCGATAACGGAGTGTATGTTTTTGAACCGGATGTCAGGTGATGGGAGGAGTAAAATGTCTGAAGCCAGAATTTGGGAAGAAAAGGTTACGATCCCGACCTATGAGGTAGGGGCACCGGATAAAAATCCGATGTTCCTGGAAAAGAGGGTCTACCAGGGCAGCTGCGGAAAGGTCTATCCCTATCCGACCACAGAGACGATCAGTCCCGAAAAAACGGATAAGGTCTACGACGCCGTTTTCCTTGAGAATGAATATATCCGCGTGATGGTGCTCCCACAGCTGGGCGGACGTATCCAGCGCGCTTACGATAAAACGAACGGCTATGATTTCGTATACTACAACCAGGTGATCAAGCCGGCACTGGTAGGGCTTACGGGTCCCTGGATCTCGGGCGGCATCGAGTTTAACTGGCCGCAGCATCACCGGCCGACCACCTTCATGCCCACGGATCACCTGATCGTGGAAAATGAAGACGGCTCGAAGACCCTGCTGATCCATGACGTTGACCAGATGTACGGGACAAAAGGGATCACCGGATTTACTCTCTACCCGGATAAAGCATACATTGAGATCAGGGGACAGCTCTACAACCGCACCGCAACGCCGCAGACTTTCCTGTGGTGGGCTAATCCCGCGGTGGCGGTCAATGACAATACCCAGTCGGTCTTCCCGCCGGATGTCCACAATGTGATGGATCACGGAAAACGCGATGTTTCCCGGTTCCCGATCGCTACGGGCGTCTATTATAAGCATGATTACAGTGAAGGCGTGGATATCTCCCGCTATAAGAACATCCCCGTGCCGACTTCCTATATGGCGGAGAAGTCGGATTATGATTTCGTGGGCGGATATGATTACGGAAAACAGGCCGGAATCCTCCATGTGGCCGACCATCATTTCTCACCGGGCAAGAAGCAGTGGACCTGGGGATGCGGTGATTTCGGAAAAGCCTGGGACCGGAACCTTACCGACGAGGACGGCCCGTACATCGAGCTGATGACCGGCGTCTATACGGACAACCAGCCTGACTTTACCTGGCTCAAGCCTTTTGAGGAGAAGACGTTCCGGCAGTACTTTATGCCCTACAAGCAGGTGGGGTATGTGAAGAACGCGACCACCGACGCGATGGTCAATCTGGAATTAAGAGGGGATGGCGCTTACGTCTGTGCCTACGCCACATCCCGCTTCGAACACGCGAAGGTCACGCTTACGGTCAACGGTCGGGAAGTGTTATCGGAAGAGTGCGTGCTCTCTCCGGTAGATATCTTTGAAAAGACCGTTTCCGTCGGTGCCGTGAAAGAGAGCAGCCTGAAGATCACCGTCCGCGATGAACAGAGCGGACGCATCCTGGTCGAGTACCAGCCCAAAGAGCAGGGAATCCCGAAAAAAGCTCAGCCGGCCGAGGCAGCCCTTGAACCGGACAAGATCATGACAAATGAGGAACTTTTCCTTACGGGACTTCATATCGAGCAGTACCGTCATGCCACCTACCTGCCCGATCCGTACTATCTCGAAGGCCTTAAGAGAGATCCGCTTGATTCGAGGATCAACAATGCCTACGGCAGTCTGCTGCTGCGCAGAGGGCTTTTCGCTGAGGCGGAGGAGCATTTCAGGAAAGCCATAAAGCGGATCACCTGGAAGAACCCCAATCCCTACACGAGCGAGCCGTACTATAATCTGGGATTATCTCTGTTTTTGCAGCGCAGATTCGATGATGCTTACGATGCGTTTTATAAAGCAGCCTGGAGCAGTGAGCAGCAGGAGATGTCCTTCTATTACCTGGCAGCGATCGCGTCCGTGCGCGGCGAATATGAGGCGGCGCTTGAACTGGTCGAAAAGGGACTGGTCAAGAACGTCCATAATATTAAGGCCAGGGGACTGAAGGCTGTGCTGCTTCGGAAACTGGGCAGGAAGGAAGAGGCCGAAGCCTGGATCGAAAAGAACCTGGAAGTCGACCGTTTCGATTTCCTCTCCGGCTTTGAAAAAGCTGCCCTGACCGGTGAAGGAAAAGAAGAACTGACCGCCCTGATGCGCGATTTCCATGAGAATTTCCTGATGACAGCCAGGGACTATGCCGAGTCCGGTTTTTATGAGGAAGCCCTTTCGGTTCTGGAAAGCTGCAGCGCCGACACTCCCATGCTGCATTATTATGCGGGGGCTTACCTGAATCTGCTCGGAAAGAATGCTGAAGCTGACGAGGCGTTTGCCGCTGCGGAAAAAGCTGACAGTGCTTACTGCTTCCCGAATAAGCTTGAGGACATTGCGATTCTCGAAGCTGCCATCGCTTCCGGAGTACGGACTCCCAAAGCCGCTTACTACCTGGGCTGCCTGTACTATGACAAGCTCCAGTTCGAGAAGGCTATCACCCTGTGGGAGAGCGCAAGAGATCAGGAACCGGATTTTGCAACAGTGCACCGCAACCTGTCGATCGCTTATTACAATAAACGCGGCGATCAGGAAAAAGCGCTCGAAGAGATGGAGAAAGCGTTTGAGCTTAACAGCTCCGATGCCCGTGTCTTCCTGGAACTGGACCAGCTTTACAAGAAACTGGGTTATACGCCCGGAAGAAGACTGGAGTCTTACGAGAAATATGCATCCGATCTCGTCGGGATCCGTGACGACCTGATGATCGAGTACGTGACATTGCTCAACAGCGTCGGAAGATACCAGGAGAGCTATGACGTGATCATGGGACACACCTTCCGGCCGTGGGAAGGCGCTGAAGGCAAGATCTCGGCGCAGTACAAAGCTTCACTCGTCCAGATGGCAAAAGGCAAAATGGCGGACGGTCAGTACTCCGAAGCAAAAGATCTTCTGGAGCGTTCCCTGGAGTATCCGCTTAATCTGGGTGAGGGAAGGCTTGAAGGGACCAAGGACAATCATATCTGGTACCTTCTCGGG
>JBGUOI010000025.1:0-6020 GCA_045118075.1 Porcincola sp.
TCACTGTCCTACACTATCGGCATGATCGATGTCATGGGAAAAGGACAGTTGATGATCGGCTTGAACCACGGCTCTTTCAGCCTGGAGACCTATATCGCGCTGGCGGTCATCTACTGGTGCCTGACGATCGTACTTGAAAAGGGATTCGGTAAGCTGGAGGAGATCCTGAGCAGAGGGAAACAGAGGATCAGAGCATGAAGCTGAAGACAGATTTTATGGCGCAGGCGCTGGTGAAAGCGCTGGCCGGCGTTCCGGTAACGCTGGAGATCACGATCCTGACGATGCTGATCTCCGCTCCGCTGGCTTTCTGGATGGCGCTTCGTAGGATCACGAAAGGAAATGATAAGGCGAGATTGATCAGGTTCTACGTCTCTTTTATCAGGGGGACGCCCATCGTTCTGCAGATTTTGTTCTTCTACAGTCTGCTTCCGACGCTCCTGAACTATTTATTCAATGTTCTGCTGAAATGGGACCTGAATATCTGGGATATTAACCCCATTATCTACGCAGTCGCGGTATTTACGCTCAACACCGCGGCTGTACTCTCGGAGGTCTTCCGCTCGGCTCTCTTATCGGTCGGTGCGGGGCAGCTCGAGGCAGCGCTCGCGTCGGGCCTGACGAGTGCACAGGCGTACCGGCGGATCATCATCCCGCAGGCGCTGGTGGTGGCGCTCCCGAATATCTGCAGCACGGTCGTCAATGTCCTTAAGAGTACTTCGCTCGCTTACCTGATGACCGTCCAGGATATCATGGCCATCGCCAAGAAAGAAGCGGCGTTCGGATACAACTATATAGAAGCTTATCTGGTCGTTCTGGTGATCTACATCGTCCTTTGCACGATCGTACAGCTGATTTTTAAAACAGTGGAAGGATCGCTGTCGGCCTACCGCAAAAGGCTGGCCTGAACATGCAGATGGCGGGAGGAATAAGCATCATGCTGGAATTGAAAAATGTCCATAAATCATTCGGAAACAATCACATACTGAAAGGCGTCGATCTGTCCGTGAACAAAGGCGATATCATCGTAATCCTCGGACCGAGCGGCTCGGGAAAAACGACCCTGCTGCGCTGCATCAATTTTCTGGAGAGAGCAGATCAGGGGGAGATGGTTTTTGATGAGATCCGTACGCCGATGAAGAGCGCTTCGAGGCACCAGATCTACTCGATTCGTAAAAGGACGGGATTTGTCTTCCAGAATTATAATCTTTTCGCGAACAAGACAGCGCTCCAGAATGTGACGGAAGGGCTGATCATTGCCAGGAAGATTCCTAAAGAGCAGGCTGTTGAAATCGGGAAAGAAGCGCTGGACAGGGTAGGACTTTCTGACCGTTACGATTATTATCCCTCTCAGCTTTCCGGCGGCCAGCAGCAGCGTGTCGGGATCGCAAGGGCGATCGCGGTGAACCCGGAGGTGGTCCTGTTCGATGAACCGACGTCTGCCCTCGATCCCGAACTGGTCGGGGAAGTGCTCCGTGTCATGAAAAAACTGGCACAGGAAGGCACCACCATGATCGTTGTCACGCATGAGATGAGCTTTGCCCAGGACGTGGCCACCGAGGTCGTGTACATGGAGGACGGGGTGATCGTAGAGCGTGGGACTCCGTACAAGATCTACTCGAAACCGGAGGATCCGAGGACAGAGCAGTTTTTAAGAAGAGTGCTCAGGAAAGACTACGAGTATTCAATTTAGAGGGCAGTGATGATAAGAGGCAGATCTCCGCTGAGGAGATCTGTCTTTTTTATTCCCGTCGAATTGTTTTGTCATACAGATCTGCAAGTTGTCTCAATAATTGGTTCATAGTATTATAGATACAGAAGCCCGCAGACATTTCAAAAAGAAGCATAAATGAGGGAAACAAATTCTCCAAGAGTTAGAGAGGAGGCAAAAGATGAAGAAGTTCTGGACGATCCTGCTGGCGCTTGTCTTCGCCGCAGCATTCTGCGCATATGCTCAGGCCGGCATTCTTGACGGGTACCAGGAATTATTAAAGGCGGTTGAGAAGGCTGCCGCTCCGGAGATGATTACTTCAGGAAACTATGAATATTATGTCAGTGAGGAGACGGCTGTCATTGCCAATTATTTCGGTGATGAGGAGTCTCTCGTGATACCTGCTCAAATCGATGGATACGAGGTGACGGGAATTGGAGATGGCGCCTTCTCATACCTGGAGATGGAAAGTGTTTCTGTTCCTGACAGCATCAGCAGTATAGGGAAGCACGCTTTTGAATACTGTACGGTAACCGATCAGCTCATCCTTCCTGACAACATCACCATTGGTGAATATGCTTTCAGTTACGATGCTTTTAATTCCGCGGTGGTCATCCCGGCCGGTGCGACGGTCGAAAAATGTGCTTTCAGCTACTGCGAGGGATTGCAGCAGGTTGAAATCGGCGCCGGTGCGGTGATTAAAAGCAGGGCTTTCGGTTATTGTGATGATCTCGAGCAGGTTGTCTGCGCCGATGGTTCTGTGGTGGAAGAGGATGCCTTTGAGTACTGCCCGAAGCTGGAGGAACCTGTTTCCGGCGGCGAAGCACAGACAGAAGATACGGCTCCTTCCTCAGAAGGCCTGGTGACGGGCGAATACCTGTACCTTGCCCTCGGGGATGAAAAGCTGGCCGGGATAAAGGAGGAGCCTCCCGTAGAGCTTTCTTTCCATGTAGATCAGGGCGGCTATGGGAGAACCGCTGTGTTTAATGAGGGGGAAGCCCTCGATCAGGCGGTTGAATTGCTGTGCCAGATTAAGATCGGAGAAGAGTCGGGTGAATGGGTCACTGATAATTACAACTGGATCAGCCTGGAGTGGGAAGACGGCTCCGGGAAGGTGATCAGCCTGAACCTGAGAAATCTGGAATACATGGTACAGTCTGTGCCTTATACATATAAGCTGGAAAATCTGGATGAATTCTGGTCCTACTGCGCCGAATATCTGGAGGAAGATACAGCCGGCCCGGCTCCGGGAAGTGAACAGCCGGGTAATGATGAGGGAAATGCCTATGATGAAGCTGTTATCAAGGCAATCGACCTGATCCGGGACGCTTGGCAGGCGGAGGCGGACGAATATCCGCAGATGATGGAAAAACCTTATGCGGATATTAAGAACACGCGGATCATTGAGATCGCGGACAAACCCGTGAATGCGGATATGGAAAACAAACCGGTAGATGAACTGAAGGATGTTGATTATATCATTGAGTTTATGATGCTGACCAATTATTTCGGCGATTCACTTCCGGTGAATGCCGGCATTCTGGACACGGTGGCAGTTTACCGCAGCGGGAAGATGGAAGTACAGAAATCAAATCTCCTCAATGCTCTCTGGGCAAAGTATTTTATGACGGATTACAGTGGCGTGATCGATGAGATCATTGATTTTGGAGATACGTACAGCGGACAGCTCTTTGAGTGACGGAAACAAAGCTGCGCAGTCAGAGGAAATGTCAGGGGAGAGGGAGATCGTGAGATTTGAAGTAGAAAACGGCATATTGACCGGATGCGTCGATGCACAGGAAGATATGCTGATTCCCGACGGGGTGCGCGAGATCGGAAACGGTGCATTTCGCAACTGCGCACAGCTGATGACAGTCATCATACCGGAAGGCGTGACGTATATCGGTGAGAGCGCTTTTGAGAACTGCTATGATCTGCGGCGAGTATCTTTTCCGGGCTCGCTGGTGAGCATCGGCAAAAACGCGTTCAAAGGATGCCCGCGCCTGCATATGGAGGCACTTCCGGCCGGCTTGTCGGATATCGGAGAAGGCGCTTTTGAAAGCTGCCGCCTGGCAAGTGCTGTTATTCCGAAGGGGATGACTCAGGTCGGGGACCGCACCTTTGCCCGATGCATGTATCTGCGCGATGTCACCATCCCGGACAGTGTCCGGCGGATCGGACGAAATGCCTTTGAATACAATCACCTGAAACAGATCGTTATCCCGGAAGGGGTGATCTGCATCGATGATGAGGCATTCTCCCAAAGCCATATTCTAAGAAGTGTCCGTCTGCCTTCTACATTGAACCGGATCGGGAAAAAGGCGTTTTATGACTGTACGGCCCTGGTTGATATTAACCTGCCGGATGGCATTGAGACGATCGATGAGCAGGCTTTCCGGGGTTGTGTGAAACTGAACGGTGATGATTATCCGGGAGCACCGAGGACAGTTAAAGAGGAGCCTGATCCGCCGGCGGCTGTGAAAAAACCGGCGGCTGTGAAAAAACAGGCGGCGGCAGAAAAAAAGGAAGCCGCTGTCAATGTGATCATTCCCGGGCAGGTGGAAACGATCGGCAATTATGCCTTTTATAACAAAGAAAATATCCGTCAGGTCACGCTGCCCGAGGGCCTCAAACGGATCGGGATGCATGCGTTCGACGGGTGCGTTGATCTGCAGGAGATCATCATTCCGGAAGACGTGAAAGAGATCGGCCGCTTTTCTTTTTTCAGATGCCGTCGCCTGAGATCCGTTGTGCTGCCGGAAAGCCTGACCCGCCTTGAGAGAGGCCTTTTCAAGGACTGCGAGCGATTGGAAGAGATCACGATTCCGGAAAGCGTAGTTGAGATCGGCCCGCAGGCGTTTTCCGGCTGCCGAAGCCTTAAGAGTATCCGGATCCCGGACGGGGTCACCGTGATCGAGCGCAGCACATTCGAAAACTGCCGTAGACTGTCCGAGATCATCCTTCCTGACAGTATCAGGCGAATTGAGGAGAGGGCGTTCGGAAGCTGCACCAGCCTGAAGGATTTTGATCTGCCGAACGGAGTCAGATACGACCGCGAGAAAGCGTTCCGGCGTGTGATCAATCCGAAACGGGTCCCCGCTTCCGTGCCGAAGCCTGCTGTGAAGATCAAAAAAGAGGAAAAAGAAAGCGGGAGCGGTGAGTTCGATCACCTGAAGGGACTTAAGGTCATTCGGGTACCGGAGAGTACAGTCAAGATTCCTGACAGCGCGTTCAGGGGTTGGGATAGCCTTGAGAGAGTCATCCTTCCGGAGGGAGTGAAATCGATCGGATCATACGCGTTCAGAGATTGCGTGAATCTGAGAGAGATCAGTCTCCCAGGCAGCCTGAAAAGCATCGAAAAACAGGCTTTTTCGGGATGCCCAAACCTGGCTGTTGTTGAGATCCCGCGCGGTGTGACCGTTATTGACGATTATGTGTTCTTCGGGTGCGAAGCACTGGAGAATGTCAGACTGCACGATGAGATCACCGACATCCGGATGTGGGCGTTCGCAAGCTGTGTGTCCCTGGAGGAGATCCATCTGCCTGACGATCTGGAAACGATCGGGCTTAATGCCTTTAAAGGGTGCAGTAAGCTCAAAACCGTAAAGATCCCGCCAAATACGCTGCTGATCGATAACGGGGCGTTTTCAGAGTGCCCTTCTTTAGAAAGCTTTGCTTTTCCTGACGGTGTCATCAACGTCATGGACTTTGTCCTGGATAAATGTATCAAGCTGAAGTCCGTCACTTTTCCGGATACGCTGGAGACGATCGGCAGGTACGCTTTCAACGAGTGCGCAAGCCTGAACCATGTGAAGATACCCAAAGGTGTCAGCAAGATAGGGGAGAGCGCGTTTGAGGACTGCACATCGCTGACGGATCTGGATATCCCCGGCAGTGTGAAGCAATTTGGCCCTAATGCCTTTCGGAATTGCCCGCCGACGGCTTCCTTTCGGATGCTGTTCCGGAACCTTTTCAGGCACTATTCCGGCGACTGAATAAGAGAAAATGCAGTTTTGCTTATATAAGATTTGAAAAGGAGAGTGGATATGGAAAAGAATTACCGTGCTGAGCTGACCGGCGTATTCGGAGATCCTGTGGACGGAAACCCCACGGGAGTTATGGAGGAGGCGGCGTTTGAGGCGCTGGGCCTTAATTTTCGCTACATCACCATGAAAGTCACTCCGGACGACTTTCCGGATGCCATGCGCGCGGTCAAGGCGCTGCACATGAAGGGTGTCAACCTGACAATGCCCCATAAGATCACGGTGCTGCCCTACCTTGAGGAGCTGTCGGATGCGGCAAGGATCATCGG
>JBGUOI010000026.1:0-15563 GCA_045118075.1 Porcincola sp.
CCTAAGACGTCTGCCTTGAAGTCATAGACCTGGTGGAAGGAATTATCCGAAAAGTTCACGGTAAAGCCTTCCGCAGCAGCCCGAAGCTGCCGGTAGTCTTCATCCGTAAGCTCAGCAGCGTATGTCAGCGCCTCTCCGGATCCTTTTTCATCTATTGAACAGACAGTCAGGCCGCTGCCGGCTTTGGCACCGTTCCTGGCATAATAGGTGACTTTACCGGTATACGCGGCCTGCATGACAGTCTCATTTTTCAAGGCGAGCGCCGTATACCGGTAATTTCCGGATATCGTGCCTCTTGTCACTTCAAATGAGACGGTATGATCCTGAGTAAGATAGGCGAAAAGGTAGATGATCATATAGATCAGGATAGCCACAAAAATCCCTGTTCCTATATTGAGCCATCCGAACCTGCTTTCGTTCCCGAAAGAGACTACCTTCTTTTTGTTTCGATCAGCCATGGGTTTCTACTATTTCCTTAATACACGAAAAAGCTCCGAAGGAGCTTTTTCGACAAATTCCTATTTGAAAAAGAGTCTTATAATTCAGTGATGATATTCTCGATAAAACGCTCCGGAACCTGGTCCCTCGTGATCGAAACGCTGATCACAAAATCCACATGATAAGAAGTGCTGATGCGATCGATCCTCTCAAGTGCGTCCTCAACCTCGTCAGCATTGATCCGGGTAAGGGTCAGAAAGCTGTCCAGATACATCAGCTCCAGATCATTATCCTGGGAGATGATCCCACACAGGAAGCCGAGGAAAGTATCCCTGCCGTCGACAGGATAGTTTTTCACATCAATAAGCCTGATCCTGTTATTGAGTTCATACATATGCTGTTTACTTTTATCCAGATAAACGATGTTGCCGTTTACACTCTTGATCTGTTTGTTGGCCATATCGAGAAGGATCTTGGTCTTGCCTTTTCCCTTCTCTCCTATGATCAGCTGTATCATGATCGCATTTCCTCCT
Source organism: Porcincola sp. (assembly GCA_045118075.1). Classification (GTDB taxonomy): domain Bacteria; phylum Bacillota; class Clostridia; order Lachnospirales; family Lachnospiraceae; genus Merdiplasma. Next base: position 972 of record JBGUOI010000026.1, read on the forward strand.
TGTACTTAAAGATAAATTCATTATAACGAATCGACTGTCAAATGACAACTCTTATGTCGTCGCCAGGGCAAGCAGCCCGTTCATGTCCAGATAAAGGACATCCTTGTCTTCCGAATGCATGATCACACCCAGGAACGGATTTCCGTACAGATCCTTAGCAAGCAGGATCAGGCAGGCACCGGCGTCTTCTGTCGTACCTGTCTTTCCGCCGTAGACGATCATTGTTTCGGGAAGCGGCGCTTCTCCGGTAAAATAATGGTTCGTCGTTTCCCATGTTACCGCTCTTCCTGTCTCGTCTCCGGCTGTATATTCCGCATAGAAATTTGACCGGCTGATCATATCCATGAACAGGTCATATTTCATGCCTTCTCTGAAGATCAGATACAGGTCATAGACGCAGGTATAATGCTCAGAGTCGGTCAGGCCGTGCGGATTGGAAAAATGAGTCCGCGTGGCTCCGAGCTGCCTGGCTTCATCATTCATCATCTCAACAAAGTGCTCGACACTACCGCCTACATGTTCCGCCACCATCATGGCAGCGTCATTGCCGGATGCAACGATCATGCCGTAAAGAAGCTGTTTGAGGCTCAGGCGGTCTCCCACTCTCACATCGCACACGGAAGATCCGTATTCAACCTTAAGAGCGGTATCCGTGATCACGACAATATCATCAAGGTTCCCATATTTGAGAGCAACGATCGCTGTCATGATCTTTGTCATGCTGGCCGGGGAACGTGTCGCAAAAAGATCTTTTCCGTAGACGACGCGGTTTGAAGTCAAATCAAACAGCCCGGCGCTTAAGGCTCCGATGTTAAGCATGTCGGTGTTGACATCTCCGTCAGTGACAGCAAGGTCTTTAGCGAAAGACGGAGCCAGCTCCATTTCGGAGATATTCCTGCCTTCGAGGAGAACACGGCTGCTTCCGTAAGGAAGGACCAGCTGATAATCATGGGAACGCCAGACGACCTGGTAGACCATCACAAGCATGAATATGACCACCGCCAGCAAAAGCGCAAGGATAAGGAAAAGACGAATCTGACGGCGCTGCTCTTTTGCGTCGATAGCGTTGATGCGGTCCCACTCTCTTTTCGTATATCCGAGAGCTTCCGGCGAGACATCCGGTTTGGGTTTATTTGTACATTTCACGCCACTCAAGGTCTCCTCTTTCAAGTGATTTCAGCAGTACCTCCGCTGTCGCGATGTTGGTCGCGAGAGGTACATTATGGATATCGCAAAGCCGGATCGCTGTTGTGATATCCGGTCCGGAATTTTTCGGGTTCTCCGGATCACGCAGAAATAAAACCAGGTCGATCTGGTTCTGCTCCACCATCGCACCGATCTGCTGTTCGCCGCCTACATGTCCGGCCAGCAGCTTGTGAACGGAAAGGCCGGTGGCTTCCTCGATGAGTCTGCCGGTAGTGCCTGTTGCGTAAAGCTGGTGTTTGGCCAGGATACCGCGGTAAGCAACGCAGCAGTTCTGCATCAGTTTCTTTTTCCCGTCATGCGCGATCAGGCCTATGTTCATAAGAAGCCTCCTGTAAACCTAATATTTTCTTGACTGCAGTCCCACATTGATGACGATCCCGATCCCCATGCACAATGTGATCAGGGATGTAACGCCATAGCTTACAAAGGGAAGCGTGATACCGGTATTGGGCATCAGCCCCGTCGCAACCGAAATATTAACAAAACTCTGGAGCATGATCAGCGATGCCATTCCGCAGCAGATCAGTGATCCGGCCAGATCCTTGGCCCGGCGTCCGATACGGACGCATTCAAGTGCGATCAAAAACTCAAGCAGGATGATCAGGCAGCAGCCTAAAAACCCCAGTTCTTCTCCGGCAACAGCAAAAATAAAGTCAGTCTGAGGCTCAGCGATAAAATTGCCGCCTTTAACGGACGAGACCATATTGTTGTTGAGCCCTTTCCCGTACAGCTGGCCCGAACCGATCGCAATGATCGAATTCTGCTGCTGATAGGCCTGCTGAGCAAATTCCGTAGGCCTTAGCCAGGCCATGATTCGATTGAGCTGGTATTCTTTTAACAGCGTCTGTCCGGGACGAAGAATCACACTGAAGAATATGACCACTCCCGGTATAAATACCATCAGAATGCCCAGAATGATCTTAAAACTCAGTCCGGCTGCAAATATTATAGCACAGAATGACATGGCTGTAACGATAGCCGTGGACAGGTCAGGTTCCTTGTAGATCAAAAACAGCGGAATACCAAGCAGAATCAGTGAAATGATAATGGTCCGGAAGGTATTGAGCTGATCCTCTCTCTCGGAAAAATAAGACGCAAAAAACAGGATCAGGATGATCTTGACCAGGTCGGACGGCTGGAACTGGATACCGATCCTGATCCAGCGGGTCGCGTTATTGACGTTTTCGCCGAAGATCAGGACAGCGACCAGCAGGCCGGCCCCGACGAAATACATCAGCCATGCGAACGAAAGCATCCAGGAGTAATCAATAAATGAGACAAAGATCATGACCCCGATTCCGAGAATGAGTCCGTAGAGCTGCCTGTTTTGTGAAGAACGCTGAGCGCTTCCGATGATCATGATCCCGAGCGCGGAAAGCGCCGAGACCAGAATTATAAGACTGAAACGGTAATCTCTCAGTTTATATTGTCTAAACATGTCACTCCTTGTCAGATTCGGTCTGCCCCGGTGATTTCACAGCTTCCTGGCCGGAACGCCGGATCAGGTCAAAAACAGTGCCGGAGAGATCTTCAAGCATAAGGTGTCCGTCCCGGATAAAACAGATCTTCGGGTCGGTTTCATAATTTCCGGGATCATCCCGCTTGGTGATGGCCGGTCTTGCACTCAAACCGGCAATACTGACCATAGACGGTTTGAAAACAAGGGCGGCCGCAAACGCTTTCTCATCTCCGTTTGCTCCGGCGCTCACCTGTCCCAGGCAGCTGCCCATGACGATGATCGATCCGTTGGCAATGACATTTGCCCCGCTCTTTACATCTCCGAGAATAATGATCGATTTCTCGGTCTGGAGTTTATCTCCCATCAGCAGAGAACCGTGGAAAACCGCGGCGGTATCCCGGTTGTTTTTTTCAAGAGCCGTGATCACGGCTTCCTTGTATTTTTCATTTGTCTCAGGGTCTTCATCGACCAGGCAGACGATCTCGATTCTGGAATTGGCCACAATCGTCTCTATAAGCCGAAGTTCCTCATCTGAGGAAAGCGCTCTGCCCCTGAAAGATACAGCCATCTGGGCATTGCCGAAAAAGCGTGCTGCTTCCCGGAACTTATCGGCTGTATCTTTAAGAAGCTGTTCAAAGCTGATCGCCGGATCGAGGATGATATTTAATCCGTAAGCACAGCTTTTGATCACAACTGTATTCTTTTTCAATCCGGCACCTCCTTTAAAAATTAGTCCTGAGTAGAGTTATTGGTAGTGATATTGGTAACAGCGGTATCGGATACAAGAGCAGTCTCCTCTTCTTTTCCGAAATAATAGGAGATGGCATCCTTGGCCGCCGCAGCAGCATTCGACGAGGAATAACCGTTGGCGATTCTGACCGTGATCGTCATTTCAGGGTTATTGTACGGCGCATATCCGATAAACAAAGCGTGAGTAGGCCGCAGAGTGGTCTCCTGGGCCGTTCCCGTTTTACCGGCCACCGGTACGGTCTGATAATCCCTGAATACATCATGCTGCTGTGCCATGGCTCTCATTCCTGCATGGATCGCTCCCCACAGATTATCCGGGAGATCGACCGTTGAATGAAGGACCGGTTCATTCGAATCAATGATATTGCCGTTTGAATCCGTGACCCGGTTAATCAGAGTCAGGTCATAACAATTACCGCTGTTGGCGATCGTATTCACATATTTTGCCAGCTGGGTGACCGTAAAGGAATGATTACTCTGTCCCATAGCCGCACGCACAGCATCATAGTCGGCAATATGCGGAGCTGTTTCGGGGACTTCCACGCCGGATTTTCCGTCCAGTCCGTACATGGCCGCATATTTCTGGAGCTGTTCAATGCCCAGTTCATCCTGATAGACACCGTTCACGAAGCTCAGCCTGAAACCGATCGTATTAAAATAATAGTTGCATGAATCACGGATAGCCGTCTGGAGCACTTCATATCCGTGGGCACCGGGATTGACCCAGCATTTGATAGGAGGATCGACTTCCTCGAAAAGACCCGTGCAGCCGATCCCTTCATCGATCGCGACAACATTTTCCATAACGCCGGCCGTTGCGCTGACGATCTTGAAGGTGGAACCGGGCGCAAGAACCTCCTGCGTAGCCCTGCTGTAGAAAGGCGATGAAAGGTCAGTCACCAGTTTATTATAGTAGGCACTGTCCATCTCATTGACAAGGCGGTTGCTGTCATATCCGGGATAGCTCACACAGCATTTAACGTCTCCGCTTGCGGGATCGGTGATCACTATAGAACCGGAACAGGGCGTCAGGGCAAGCTGCGCCGGTGTCAGTTCCAGATTATAGATCTTTTCGCGGATGAAATCATACGCCCCCATCGTACCGTCCGAAAGGATATCATACATGGCGACATCCATATCAAGAATTCCCTGGTCATAGAGAAGGAGGCATACCTCCGAGCCGCTCAGGGAACCTTCCTTAAGCATGTAGCGGAATACACGCTTACAGAAATCCGTATCATCCATCAGGTATTCCTGGATATAATCCGCCAGAGCGGTATAGATCTCCTCAGAATCCATATAGGCGGTATTCTCGGTGATGCCGTTGATATCGATCCAGTTTTTGGAGATGGCATAGGTCAAAAACTCCTGGAGGCCGATGCTCTCCTCCTGGCTCCACGCGATCCAGGTAAGGTCAGATTCGTCGATCGCGTCCGAATTCAGGATGCCGGTCCCGGTGAGCATATCGTTTACGATATAGGACTGATAGACCTGCATTTCCTCAGTCAGTTCGCTGTAAGGCGTGGGATCGGGCCGAATCAGCTGATCCTTCAGTTCATTGAAGATGTCTTCTGCCTTTTTCTGGAAAAGCTCATAAACATGCTTTTCGTTTGTGGAAGCATCTTTGGAAGACAGATGCTTAACGTCCAGCACATTATTCTCAAACAATGAGAAATACACATCATAAACCGGGATCCGGACATCATCGGATGAAGTGATCCATTCCGTATTGATCGAGTCCGTATCCACGATATTCTGCCACAGGATACCGGCAATATAGCGTTCCAGTATTTTATAGGCAGCGATCTGCAGGTCACGGTCGATCGTCAGATACAGGCTGTTTCCGGCCTGCGGCTCGATCCTTGACTCTGTGCTGAGCGTACGGCCCAGGTTATCCACATAGATCGTCTCAAGGCCCTTGTCTCCGTGGAGGGAAGTTTCCATGACCTGTTCCATGCCGACTTTGCCGACAATGTCATTGGCGTCATAGGATTTGTCGACTTCCTGAAGATCCCTGAGTTCTTCCGCGGATATCCTGCCGGTGTAACCGATGATCTGGGAGAAGTATTCCGCATCGTTATAGACCCTGAGATAATCTTCCACAACATCGATGCCCGACAGTTCACCGCTGTTCTCAAGAAGCTGGGATACGGTCTCCTCACAGACATTTTTCGCGATCGTGATCGAGTTATACCGCTGGAAATTATTGGCTGCAAGTTCGGCTCTTAATGCACAAAGCTGAAGGATCTCTTCTTTTGTAAATTCCTCCGGAAGCTGATAGAGCGCTCTCTCACGGACTGTCGTCCGTTCATCGATCAGGCCGAAATATTTAGGGGTGCACAGCATCTCGATCAGTTCAGGCGCCGTAATATTCTTCTGCTCATCGGTAAGGTCATCGATATAGGCCTGGCCGAACAGATCCGCTTTAAAACGGCTGAGCGTAAAGCCGGAGGCAGTATAGACAAATTCTCCGTCATCGCTGAGGGCAACGCGGAAATTGGTTGTGATGGAATCCCCGTGGCTTTCGATGATCTTTATTGTCCGGTAAAGAATACTGTTGAGCGTCAGGTTGCGGATATGTGTGCTCTCATAAGATCCCCTGTCCTCAAAGACGACCACATAGGACAGCTGGTTATACGCCAGCAGATCACCGTCGCAGTCATAGATCTGGCCGCGGGTGCTCGGAAGAACGCGGGTCTTTTTTATGGACATGGCAAAACTGTTCAGATAGGTCTCACCGCGGATGATCTGCAGGTCGAACAGACGCTGGACCAGCAGGCCGGCCATCAGTATAAAGAATATGGTCAGCACGAGTATGCGGAGATTGGTTCCGCGGATAAACCGGCGGCTTCTTCTGTTACGCAATACTGTCTAAGCTCCTTTTATCACTCTTGTTAAGTCGCAGATTGATTCTGTACAGCAGATGATAGACCGCCAAAGTGGCGATGATCGTGTACAGCAGTTCGGGGATGATGATCCTTTTTAAATAAAAAAGAACATGTATCCTGCCCCGCAGCAGAAAAGTGAGAATATACCGGCTTACGCTGTAAAAGAGATCGCCGGCTGTCACTAAAAGCAGCGGTGTCTTAATATCATCATCATAAAATATCCGGTAGCAGTAACCGCTTGCATAGCCGATCCACATATAGAGAAGTGCATTGAGCCCGACCTGTCCCGGATAGAACAGATCCATGCACAGTCCTCCCGCGAAACCAACCAGCAGGCCGGACAGTCTGCCTCTCATCAGTCCGAAGGAGACCGCAAGGATCACCATCAGGTTCGGCTTTACGGAAGCGATCTCAAATATCTGGAAAACACTGCACTGCAAAAGTACGGTCACAACGATCAGTACGGCAGTCACTATCTTTCGCTTCAAAATCAGGCACCCTCCTCCGGTGCTGCCGTGGGCACGTCCACGTCGTTGACGATTTGGTCTTTCGCGTCATCGGGGCTGGCAACATAATTCTTGGTCTCAAGGATGACCAGTACCTCCTGGAGATGTTTGAAATCGACCACAGGAGTGATCTCCCCGGATTTTGTCAGATTGTTCGGATCGTTATTGAGCTGGCTGATATATCCGATCAGGATGCCGGGAAGGTATTTCTCACTGATGTTGCTGGTAACGATCTTGTCTCCGACATGCACTTTATTGTCTTCATCCGTAAGCTTGACCAGCATTAATGAACCCTGGTCGATCAATTCCAGGTCACCGGCAATAATGCAGGTATCCGATGTATTGGAAACCATAGCGCTGACATTTGAATTGTCATCGATGATCGCTCTCACGGCGGCCCAGTTGGGACCGGCATCGGTTACGATCCCGACAAGACCGGAACCGGCGATCACATTACAGTCTTTCACGATCCCGTCATCCGTTCCCTTATCGATCGTAAAGGTAGAGAACCAGTTTCCGCTGTCTTTGGAGATCACATGGGCACCGGTCGTCTTATAGTCTGCATACGTCTCAGAAAGCTCAAGCAGCTCACGCAGCCGTGACAGTTCTTCTTTATCAAGCACCAGTTTGCTGTTCTCTGCCGTGAGGGTATCGAGCTGTTCTTTCAAAGCTTCATTCTCCGCACGCAGTTCGGATGAACTCGACACATTTTCGGTGATCGAGCCAAGGTATCTCCCCAGCTGGTTTATCCCTTTCTGGACAGGCATCACGATGACCCCGACGATATTCCTCACGGGACTGAATGCACTGCCGTTTACGATCGATACACCGATCAGGAAAACACACAGGATCGTAAGAAGTGTCAGGATCGTTTTGGCGGATGTGTTTTGATATTTGTCTTTTCTCATAAAAAATGAGTCCCCCCGGTAAAAGGCGCCCTGCCTGTCAAAGCGCAGGAGTCCTTGTCAGTTCAAGTAATTCTTTGCGGTTGATGATCTCGAGAATCCCCCGGATGGTACTGTTGCGGGGATCCTGTATGTGATAGATCGGAAGTCCGATCTCCTTTTGCATATAAATAGGCAGGTTCAGGATCATAGAGACACCGCCGGTAAGGAAAATGCCCTCACGTGCAATATCCCTCGAAAGCTGCGGCGGGATGCGGCCGTAAACAGCCTGGATCTCATCAATGATGCGGTCGATCACATCGATGATAGCGACACTGACAGCCAGGGACGGGATCACATCCGATTTCGGAAGGCCTGAAAGTGTATGGATTCCGAATATCTGCTGTTCCAGACGGGGGCCGTTGATCATAAACGCAAGATTGTTCTTGAGTATTTGCGCCGTCTTCATACCGATGTTGATATTAAATTTCCGGCGGATCATCGTGGCGATCTCCTCGTCGAGCTTCCGGCCGCCAAGGCGGAGCGTCTGACCGAGGATGACCTTGCCGCCTGAAATGACCGAGATCTCAGTCGTATCAGCACCGATATTGACGATCATATGTCCGCTGCCGGAAAGCACATCAAGGCCGATGCTCACCGCATCAGCCAGTCCTTTGTCAATGAGCCGGACCCTGTTGGTCTCCCTGCTGTCGCTGATGACATTGAAAAAAGCCCTCTGCTGTACCGGTGTCACATTAGTCGGGACCGCCAGGCAAAGGCCTGAACTTTTTTTGGCAAAAGTGGTAAACTGCCGCAGCGTATAGGAAAGTACTCTCTCCATATTGGTTGCGCTCGCGATCACACCGCCGGACATGGGACAGCTGACCTCTACGTCGACCGGGTTTTTTTCATACATTTCCCAGGCATCGTTGCCGATCGCGATCACCCTGGAGTTGTTCCTGACAGCGATCATATTCTTGCTGTCAAGGAAATGCTGGCTGTCTTTATCGCGCAGCTTGAGCGTATCGGTGCCAAGGTCGACACCATACAGCGATTTAAAAAGCATGGCTGCCTCTTTCTCACATTAATCCGTATTGCCGGAAACTGAAGTAACGCTGATCACCCATGATAATGTGGTCAACAAGTTCGATCCCGATGAGCTTTCCGGCCTGCTCAACCTGGGCCGTCAGAGAAAGATCCTCCCCGCTTGGCGAGGGGTCTCCGCTGGGATGGTTATGCATCAGGATAATACCGACGGCCCCGTAACGGAGTGCTGTCAGAAAGATCTCCCTGGGAGATACAGCCGACATATTCACTGTTCCCCTGGAGATCACTTCCTCCCCTACCAGACGGCTTCGGGAGTTAAGCAGGAGCAGGACGACTTTTTCCGCGTCGTCATGCCTGAAATCTTCCATAAAGTATTCCGCAACCGTCTCCGGATCAGTCAGGTCAAGAGAAGCGGACGCGTTTTCCCTGGCGATTCGCCGGGATAATTCTCCGATACACGCCAGTTTCATGGCTTTTACCGGACCGATGCCTTTCAGGCTCGTAAGCCCGGAAAGCTTCATCCGGCTAAGGCCCGCCAGGCCTTTGCATTCGGGCAGGCTGAGAATCTGCCTGCACATGGTCAGGGCCGACAGGCCCCTTGAACCGCTCCCCACGATGATGCTTAAAAGTTCAGCATCCGTTAACGAGGTGCAGCCCAGCTGCCGGAACTTTTCATAAGGCTGTTCCTGCAGCGGAAGATCTTTCATCACAGTCTCTGGCATAGTGACGATAAGCACTCTCCCGTAAAAAATACTTAATCAACATATTATTTCATTATTCAATAAGAAAGTCAATACCGCCTCAGCCACCCTTATCCCATCGGCAGCCGCGGAGGTGATTCCTCCTGCATACCCCGCTCCTTCTCCGCAGGGAAAGATACCGGGAAATCCATCGGACTGCCTGTTTTCATTCCGGATGATCCTGAGCGGACTGGAAGTGCGCGTCTCCGCAGCAGCAAGCAGAACGTCATCTCCGTCGAAGCCTTCGATCTTTGTCCCGAAAAAGTGCATTCCTTCTTCAATAGCGGAAGCGATCGTTTCGGGGAAAACCGCTCTTACATTGGCCGGAGCAAACGCCCCTTTGAAAGAGGGAGAAGTATTTCCCAGCGTTTCGGATCTCCTGCCCAGGCAGTAATCTTCGAAGCGCTGTACGGGGATCTTTCCGTCTGCAGCTTCAAAAGCCTTTCTTTCGATCGTCTGCTGAAAACGGACACCGGCAAGGGCATCGGTTCCGCCGAAATCTTCAGGCGAAACCGTCACAACGATCGCGCTGTTGGCGTTCCGGCCATCCCTTAAGTACCCGCTCATTCCGTTCACAGCCAGCATTCCTTCCTGTGAGGAGGCATTAACAACATCTCCTCCGGGGCACATACAAAAGGAGTAGACGCCTCTGCCAGCCGAAGTGCGGCCGGTAAGCTTATAAGGTGCAGCCCCCATCTCAAATTCGCATTCGGGACCGTACTGGGCGTCATTGATCAATTTCTGAGGATGCTGTACACGGACTCCGCAGGCAAATGATTTCGGTTCCATGGGAAGTCCCAGTTCATGCAGCATGGCAAATGTATCCCGGGCACTGTGACCGATCGCAAGCACGATGCTCCCGGTTGTAAGGGAGGTCTCCAACCCTGAATCCCTCTCAAGTACATCCAGCCTGTAACCCCCTCCTTGAAGCGGCGTGATTTTTTTTAAGCAATTGCCGAACCGGACTTCTCCGCCGAGGGAAAGGATCTCTTCCCGGATATTTTTTACGACTCCGGCCAGTCTGTCTGTACCGATATGGGGCTGATAATCATATCCGATCTCTTCCGGGGCACCGTGCTCGATAAAAGTCTCCAGGATAAAGCGGATCTTTCCGTCCGGATCCTTTATGGATGTGTTCAGCTTTCCGTCCGAAAATGTACCGGCGCCGCCTTCTCCGAACTGGACATTTGATTCCGGATCAAGTACGCCTTTCTCCCAGAAACGATGAACGGTCTGTTCACGTTCCTCCACTTTCTGCCCTCTTTCAAGGACGATCGGAGATGCACCTTCACGCGCAAGCATAAGCGCACAGAAAAGCCCGGCAGGACCCGATCCGATGATCACGGGCCTTGAGGCTTTCCTGATCTTTTCTGCGGCTTTATCCTTGTCGAGACCGGGCATAAATACAAATGGTCTTGTTTCTGCCCTGAAAATATCCTTCCTGCCTCGTGATCTTTTTAGAATCTTCTCCTCACCCTTTACATCTGCATCTACCGTATAGACATACCAGATCTGAGGCCTTCGGTGAGCATCGACGGATCGCCTTATGATATTCAGCGATCGGATATTCTGCTCCGGAATTCCAAGAAGGCCCGCGGCTTTCCTTGTAAGTTCGGGCATCGTATGATCCGGTCTCATTTTAATCTGCTGTATCCTGATCAAAACAGACTCCTTTCAGATCTTAATCAGACCTTTGTCAGCCAGGGACTGCATAGAACGCATGATACCGTAACGGGCGTGGTCCCAGGTGAGTCCTCCCTGAAAATATGCTGCATACGGAGGTCTGAGCGGGCCATCCGCACTCAGCTCTATGGAGGCACCGGAGATAAAGGCACCGGCCGCCATGATCACGTCACAGTCATATCCGGGCATTGCCCACGGTTCGGGCCGAACGAAAGAATCGACAGGAGCAGCTGCCTGGATCCCCTCGCAGAAAGCGATCAGTTTATCGGCACTGTTGAATTCAACAGCCTGGATAATATCCGTTCTTTGAGCATCTGAACCGGGAACTACGTTAAATCCGAGTCCCTCATAGCAGGCTGCGGCAAAGACAGCTCCTTTGAGGGCACCCGCTGTCACTGTCGGGGAAAGAAACAGTCCCTGATACATTAAGCGAAGCGTATCCAGGGAAGCACCGACTTCACGCGACAGACCGGGTGAGGTCAGTCTGGCGGCGCAGTTTTCGATGCACTCCTCTGTTCCGGCGATATAGCCTCCCGTCGGTGCCAGTCCGCCTCCCGGGTTTTTGATCAGGGACCCGACTGTCATATCGGCTCCGACATCAGAAGGCTCAAGTGTTTCCACAAATTCTCCGTAACAATTGTCGACCATGATGATCACGTCAGGTTTTGTTTCCCGGACAGCCTTTATAGCCTGAGCGATCTTATCGATGCCAAGGCTCGGCCGGGTCAGGTAACCTTTAGATCTTTGTATGGCAGCAAGTCTGGTCTTTTCTCCGATCGAAGCGCGTATCGCATCAAGGTCAAACTCCCCTTCCGGCGTAAGCTCGACCTGAGAATAACGGATCCCGTACTCAGCCAAAGAACCCCTTGACGGTCTTATGCCGATGACTTCCTCCAATGTGTCATAAGGTTTCCCGCTGATCGATACCATTTCATCACCGGGTCTTAAATTTGCCATAAGAGCGAGGGCAAGCGCATGGGTACCACAGGTGATCTGCGGCCTGACAAGTGCTGCCTGCGTATGGAAAACATCTGCATAGACCTTTTCAAGGTCATCCCTGCCCATGTCATTATAACCATATCCCGTCGTCCCGTTGAAATGTTCGGCGCTGATCCGGTTTTTTCGCATGGCATCAAGTACTTTCAGCTGGTTGACTTCCGCGGCGGCATCGATCTTTCGAAACCGCTCAGCCAGACTTTCCTCCACGCGTGCAGCGTAGGAGAAAACGCCCGGGCTTATCCCCATCTGCTCATATATTCCGCAAATCTTTGATCTGTCCATCAATATTCCTTTCCGGCCGGAATGATCCCTTTCAGGATCAGTACCCGGATCATTTCATCGATGATCTGTTTACTGCTTAAGGTGTCTTTATCAAGCCAGATCACGTCTTTTTCTTTTCGAAGCCACGTCAGCTGGCGCTTGGCAAAATGGCGCGTCTCCTGTTTGATCTTATTTAGAGCCTCATCAAGCGTGATCTCTCCGTCCAGATATTCAAGTATCTGCCGGTACCCGAGGCCCTGCATGGATACATTGTGTCTGTCAAGGCCCTGTGCGGCCAGCGCTTTGACTTCCTCCGTCAGGCCATCGGCTGCCATACGGTCCACACGAAGATCGATTCGGCTGTACATACGGCCCCTTTCGCATGTCAGGGCAAAGTAGGCGGCATTATAAACAGCCTCTTTAGCTCTCTCCCGCTCATTGTGAACGGAGATAAGTTCACCGGTCTTCCGGTAATACTCGATCGCCCTGATCACACGCTTGACATTTCCCGGAGGAATGGCGGCAGCGCTTGCAGGGTCGATCTTTTCAAGCATCGCATGAAGTTTCAGATTTCCTTCTTCCAAAGCCTTTTTTTCAAGTTCCAGGCGTATGGAAGGATCATCGTCCTCTTCACTGAACAAAGTTCCGTAAAGAACTGCCCTGATATAAAACCCGGTGCCTCCGACCAGCAGCGGTATATGCCCGCGGTCCGTGATCTGCCGGATGCATTCGGCAGTCATAGAAGTAAACTTTGCAATATTAAACGCCTGCGTCGGTTCCAGGATATCGATCATATGATGGGGGACTCCTCCCATCTCCTCTTTTGTAAGTTTAGCCGTACCGATATCCATTCCGCGGTAGACCTGCATGGAATCGGCGGAGATGATCTCTCCGCCGATCTTCTTAGCAAGAGTGACAGCTGTTTCACTTTTCCCGACACCGGTCGGACCGCCGATGATCACCAGCGGAAGAAGCGGTTTTGCCATAGCTGTCTCTCCTTTCATCTCGTATGTCAAACGATTCGTTTAAATTTCTTTTCCAGTTCGCTGCGGGTCATCCGAATGACCGTCGGCCTTCCGTGCGGACAATTATACGGATTTTCGAGGCTCATCATCTCATCAAGAAGCGCCTGTGCTTCCTGAATGGATAACCTGTTCCCTCCTTTTACGGCACTTTTGCAGGCCATTGTGGCCATTTTTTCAAGAAGGACCTGCTCGGTAGGCGTCCCGCTTCCCGATGCGAGGGAATCGATCATTTCGATGAACAGTTCCCTGTCGGGTATTCCGAGCAAAGCATCAGGGGCTTCCCGAAGCTGGTATTCGCTTCCGCCGAAGTGTTCGATCTCAAATCCGACGTTTTCAAATAATTCATTATATTCTTTCAGGGTGCTCTCCTCAAGTGCGGAAAGCGTCAGGACGATCGGCGGCGAGATCGCCTGTTTTGTGATCTTCCTCTCTTTAAATCGCGAGACGATTCTCTCATACATGACCTTTTCGTGCGCTGCGTGCTGATCGATGATATACAGGCTGTCATCAAACTGAGCCAGCCAGTATGTATCAAAAAGCTGTCCGATGATTTTTCTTTGCTTCGCACTCTCCGGTTTCAGGAACCGGCTCTCGAACAGTTCCTGCTGACCGTATTCAACTGACGCAGATCTTTCTTCCTTTCGTACCGGCATCGCCGTATGAACGGAAGATACAGGCTTAAGGGCCGGCGCTCCCGCGCTCTCGCGGTGCGGAATCTGCGGCTGCCTTGAAGTATATTTCGGCTGATACGGACTTTTGTTCTCCGCCATCAGGTTTCTTCGAAGGGCTTCGAACGGCTCGGGCACATCAAGCATTGCCGTTTCTTTCCGTCTTTCTTTTTCTTCCTCCCTGGCTCTTGCGGCTTCCTCGGAAGTCTCATCCGCGCTTACTTTCGGAATGAGTTCCCTGCCGCTCAGGGCACCGGCAACCGCCCTCATGACCGTCTCATAGACGGTCTGCTGATCTTGGAACCTGACTTCAAGCTTTGCCGGATGGACATTCACATCCACATCTTTTCCGTCAACCGTGATCTTCAGACAGGTAAACGGAAACCGATGCTGCATCATATAAGGACGGTAGGCTTCCTCTATGGCTTTAGACAGAAGCTGGCTTCGAACGAACCTTTCATTGACGAAATAGTTCT
>JBGUOI010000027.1:0-2953 GCA_045118075.1 Porcincola sp.
AGATAAAAAAGGACCTTGAAAACGGGGTGTGCAGAAGAAATCTTTATATGATCACACCTGCGGTTAACGAAAAGGACCTGCTGGATATCAGAAAAGGCAGGGACCTGAAAAAACAATATCTGAAGGAGAAGGATCTGCTGATTCTGGGCCTTGCCAAAGGATATGATGAGGCGGTGGAACTGTCGGTCAGGATCCTGAAGGAGCGCCTTAAGGACGGGGTGCTCTGCCTGGAAGGAGAATAAGGATGCATATTCTATTGACTGCCGTGTCAGTCATCGGAAAGATCCTGCTGGCCGTCCTGATCTTGCTGATCCTTATCGTTTTGCTGCTCCTGTTTGCTCCCGTGCGTTATCAGGCGGGTGTGCGCCGTAAGACACAGACTCCTTTTTCAGAGCTGGAAATCTTGTTCGGCATCCGATACCTTGCCGGAATTATCAGGGTGGCCGGTAAATGGAAAGGCGGGACATGGGGCGCGGCCCTGAAGCTTTTCGGCCGAGATCTTCGCATTATCGGGGACGAAAGAGTTTTCGGCAGAGAAACAGAAGTCGGCGCGGCTTTGGAAGAGCTCCCGGATGATCCGCCTGAAAACCGGACAGAAAAAGAACCGGAAAAGAAACCGGACGAACCGGAGAAAGAACCGGAAAAGAAACCGGACGAACCGGCGAAAGAACCGGAAAGGAAACCGGATGAACCGGCGAAAGAACCGGAAAGGAAACAGGTTGAGCCTGCTGAAGCAGCGGATGATAACAAGGGTGAGCCTCTTCGTAAAAAGGCACAGCGCAGGATAAAAAAAGACAGGAGATCCGGGTCAGGGAAAAAGCCTTCAAAGGCAGGCAAAATGATCAGCAGCGCAGCCGAAGCGATTTCACGCATCATGTCGCGTCTGATCGATCTTATCACCTCGCTGCCTGATCTTTTGTGGAAACTTCCGGACAGTTGGGATGCCATTGATGATAAGATCTACGGTCTGAAAAAAGAGATCAGGCCCTGGCTGGCCGGTTGTTCAAAAGAAGCTTACCGGGCTATCCTGCATCAGCTGATGACCCTGCTTTCGCACTACAGGGTGAGGAAAGCAAAAGGTCACCTGACTTTCGGAACCGGTGATCCGGCCATGACCGGTGCTGCGGGAGGAGTTATCAGAAGCGTACTTCCCGCAGGTGCTTCCCATTTTGAACTGCAGCCCGTTTTTCATGACAGGATGCTGGATGCGGATATGATGCTGGAAGGACATATACGGCTTTGCCATCTTGTAAAAGCGGTCGTGGTCCTGCTGCTTAATAAGAATATACGAAAGATGATCAGGCGCCTGAGGCGCATGCACGGAGGAAAATAAAGATGGGTGTTAATTTTGATTCAACGACAGCATCCCTGATCAAGGGAATGGAAGAATTCATTACGACAAAGACCGTGGTCGGAGAACCCGTGTATGTCGGGGATACCACTCTGGTCCCTCTTGTAGAAGTATCTTTCGGCATGATGGCCTCTGATAAGGCGGAAAATACCAGACAGAATAAAGGGGGCGGAATGGGAGGCAAGATCTCACCGACCGCAGTGCTGATCATCAAGGATGGTGCCACAAGGCTTGTAAGCCTGAAAAACCAGGATGGCATCTCAAAAGTTATCGATATGATGCCCGATATCGTCAACCGGTTCACCTCCGGAAAGGCAGACAGTGACCCCCAGGTTAAAGCCGCCGTAAAGGAAGCTTCCAAAGAGGAAACATTCTGATAAAAAGTGCTTGCATTCGATGAGATTGTCTGTTAAAATCTTATTCGTTGCAGGTCTGTCATAAGCAGGACGGGCCCAGTTTGTCGTAAGGAGGTGCTGTCATGGCCAGATGTGCTATTTGCGATAAGGGTGCTCATTTCGGAAACAACGTGAGCCATTCCCATAGAAGAAGCAACAGAATGTGGAAGTCAAACATCAAGCATGTGACCGTTAAGATCAACGGTGCTGCCAGAAAGATGTATGTCTGTACATCCTGCCTCAGATCAGGCAAGGTCGAAAGAGCTTAAAAGGGCGTACGTTTATTTGCGCCACACATATGTGCATGATTCTAGAATATGAGAAGACACAGGTGGCGCTGATTGTAATCAGCGCCTCTTTGTTTAATGACAATCCCGTAACCAAACTAACGGAGGGAGCATTATGAAGGGTAGAATGGACAATGCATTCGGTACCATCGTGATCGATAACAGTGTCATCGCCAAGTACGCCGGTTCTGTCGCGGTTGAGTGTTTTGGAATCGTCGGCATGGCCAGTGTTAATATGAAAGACGGTATCGTCAGTCTGTTAAAGAAAGACCATCTTGAGAAGGGCATTAATGTCCAGGTCTCAGACAACAGGATCAGTCTTGACTTCCATGTGATCGTTTCTTATGGGGTATCGATATCCACCGTCTGTTCCAATCTGATGGAGAGTGTGAAATACAGGGTGGAAGCTTTTACAGGTATGAATGTGGAAACCATCAATGTCTTTGTTGAGGGCGTTCGAGTGATCGATTGAGGAGGGAGAATACCGTGAGTATCCAAACCATTGATTCGGCGCTCTGTGCAAAGATGTTTCTTGCCGGTGCCGAGTGTCTAGACTCCAAAAAGGACTGGATCAATGAACTGAACGTTTTTCCGGTACCCGATGGTGACACGGGGACCAATATGACGATGACTATCATGTCTGCGGCCAGAGAGGTCTCATCACTGGAGAATCCGGATATGGCCACTTTGTGCAAAGCCATGTCTTCGGGTTCCCTGCGCGGAGCCAGGGGCAATTCGGGCGTGATCCTTTCCCAGCTGATGCGCGGATTCTGCAAAGTGATCCGTGACAGGGAACAGATCGATCCCGCTGCTATGTGCCAGGCTTTTACAAAAGCCGTAGAGACTGCCTATAAGGCTGTCATGAAACCGAAGGAAGGGACGATCCTGACGGTTGCCAGGGAAGTTTCCGAGGGAGCGAA
>JBGUOI010000028.1:0-8664 GCA_045118075.1 Porcincola sp.
GGTTTCCCAGCTGTCAAAACCGAGGTTTGCCAGCGTTTCAAGCACTGCTTCTTTTTCTGCTTTTGCTTTCTCGGTATTCTGTTTTCTTCTTATGTATTCATCCCTGTCTCTATTCAGTGCATCGGTCTTTTCACCCATTGCGTCTTCAAGGTCCTTCTCCGCTTTCGCATACATAGCGCTGTCTTTCTCCAGAGAATTCTGCCGCGCGGTATTCTCCCCGATCTTCTCTCCTACCGTTTTCTGTGCCTCTTTTATATTCTTTATCAGCTCATCCAGGTCACCGGATATATGCCCGGAATCGATCAGTTTATTTTCCAGACAGTTAAGAATATCAGAGCACAGCCGGTCTTCATATTCGACCAGCGCGGTTCTGGCGGATTCTGCTGCCGTATTCGCTGCGGACTTTTCGGATCGAAGTTTATCTTCTTCAGCCTTCAGAATTTTAAACGCTTCTTCGGTGATTGCTTCATCCGGAATCCCTGCCGGTTCAGGATGATGCACCGATCCGCAGACAGGACATTTCTGACCCTCTTTAAGACCGGCTGCCAATATGCCTGCACGGCAGTCATCCAGAATCTTCTCTGCCTTTATCCTCTCTGTATTTGCATTTTCATACGCTGCAAACGCTGCTTTATAGGCTTGCTGCTTAATCTCAAGATCCTTCTGCCGGGCTGCTCTTTTCGTAATCCCGTTATCAATGACAGAATTAATGTCATTGAGCAGATCCCGGTATTTTTCGCCAAGGGACCTGACTTTTTCCAGTTTTTCTGGAGTACCCTTTAAAGCCTTTATCGTTTCCTTGAGTGTACTTATTTCCTCCTTCAGCGACGTTTCTCTTTCTTCCAGCTTCCTCTCTTCATCCGCAAATCCTGCCGCCGCCTTCCCGAGCCGCTCGATCTCCCTTTTCAGTTCATCTCTCTGCTGATATTTTTTCTCTTCCTCCTCGATCTTGTCTATCTGCTTTTGCAGATTATCTGCCAGCGGCTGTTCTTCCTTTGCTTTTCCTAATTCCTTCCTTGTCTCATCCGCTTGTTCTGATGCCTTTCTGACATCTTCTTTTTTCTTATCGATTCGTGATTCAAGTGCTTTTACCGATGTTTCTTTCTCTTTCCACGATAAATAAAAGGGATATACTTCTCTCACTGCAAGCTTCTGTCTTGTCAGCAAAGCTTCCTTCCCGTCAATTTCTTTCTTCTTGTCATTTAATTCTTTTTCTTCGTTTTTCAGGGCTTCAAGCCTTGAAATGAAACCGTTGTTTGTTTCAGCCATTGCCAGAGCGTCTTTACTTTTTTCGTACTCCTTTTCAACAGCCTTCAGTATAGAATCCGCTTCTTTCAGCTTATCTTTATCTGATTCGATCACTTTCCTGAGCATCCCGGTGATCTCTTCAAGGTACCAGGCACTTGCGGACCGCTTCGCTCTCTCCCGGAGTTCAGCCAGCGGCTCTGCCAGCTCATCATTTTCATCCGTCAGCACATCGGAAAAATACTGTACAATACTGTCCTCTGTTCTTGCTTTGAGCTTATAAGCAGCATCCATCCGGTCTTTTAACTGGTATTCGATATTTTTATATCCGCTCGTCTGAAAGATCGTGCGAAGAATCTTTGTCCGGTCATCTGTCGAAGCATTAAGCAGTGCCCAGAACTCCCCCTGCGCGATCATGGCGATCTGTTTAAACTGCTTTTGATCGATATGCAGGAGTTCCTTTACCGCTTCATTCACCCGTGTTACTCCCTCGATCGGTGTATCGCTGCCGGGATAAAAAACGGCGTTTTCTTTGATCGAAGTAAAGCCGCTGCCGCGCTGTTTTTTCCTCTCATATTCCGGACGTCTCCTAACATGGTAATCCCTGCCCTGATGAGTAAAGTAGAAATCAACATAGGTCTCCGTTGATTCGTCCGCATATTCGCTTCTAAGGTTTTTAGTATCTCTGAATCTTCCGCTGGTCTCCCCGTACAGGGCAAAGCAGATTGCATCAAAGATAGTTGTTTTCCCAGCTCCTGTATCCCCGGATATCAGAAACAGTCCTTTATCTTCGAACTGAGAAAACTCAATTGCCGGCAGCTGTCCGGCATACGGCCCGAAAGCACTTATGATCAGTTTAATCGGCTTCATGCAACACACCTGCCTCTCTGGCCGTCGTTCTCATAACATCCATTTCTTCTTCACTGATCTCACAGCCATACATCTGCCTGTAAAAATCGCTGATCAGTTCGGCAAATGACCTGTTCTCGGCTATTTGGGAGATGTCCACCTGTTCTATCTGTCTTGTATGCGAATTATCATAATCGAGTTTTACCGTATTCGGGTAGATCTGACGGAAAATACCCATGGCATCGCTTACGATTTCCTCATCTGTAAGCGTTGCATAGATAAAATCTTCCGGAGCGGCAATGTTATCCTTATCAAGCAGTTCCTTTATTTTTCCTTTCAGATGCCTCAGGTTTCTCATCGGTCTGATCGGTACCAGTTCGATATCAACATTGCCTTTGCCGTTCACCGTGATCAAAGATACGGATTTTTCATTATTCACCTCGCTGAGCGAATATTTGAGCGGTGAGCCGGAATATCTGACCTCTCTGCGTCCGACCTGCTGCGGCGAATGAATATGTCCGAGCGCCGCATAGTCAAATGAATCAAAACAGTCATATCCGATCTTCTCAACGGTTCCTACGCTTTGAGTCCCTAGACTTTCCGAACCCGAGAGCTTGGGATCTTCACTTTTTCCCGTCACAAACTGATGCGCAGCCAGAATATTGATTCTTGACTTATCGATATTTGCCCGCTCAAGAACTGTCCGGACCGCATCATCATATGACTCTATCCTGGCATCCGGGTGAAAATGCCTTACCTGTGACGCTTTCACAAACGGCAGCAGATATATATCCGCCTCTTCCGAGCCCGTCTTCAGCGTCTGTTTGTAAAGGCTGCCGTCATACTTTGCACAAATAAAAATATGATTTGTTTCAAACAGGCTGCTTCCGTAATTCAGTCTCTCATCCGAATCGTGGTTGCCGCTTATCATGTATACATTGACATTCTTTTTGGCCAGGCAGCTCAGGAAATGATCAAGCATTCGTGTCGCCGCTTCGCTCGGAACTGCTTTGTCATAAACGTCGCCGGCGATCAAAACAGCGTCTGCTTTCTGTTTTTCCGCTATTTCAAGTAATTGATCCAGCAGATACTCCTGATCCTGCGTCAGGTCAAAATCACCCAGTGATTTGCCCAGATGCAGATCTCCTATATGCATCAGTTTCATTCAGCGTATCCTCCGATCATTCTGTTTATCTACTGTTGTTTTTTTATATTATACGATGATGCCTCAGGCTTTGGAATACTTCCCTTAATCCTTTGTAAATGCTTTCCAAAAGATTTCATATGCGTTATGTTTTTTATATGCATGACAGCTGTATGGTCAGGAGTTTTGATCAGAAAAAAAGGAAAAAAGAAGTATGAAAAAAAAGTGTACGCCGCTGCTGGCTATAACAGCAGCTCTTTCTCTTTGCTTCGGATGTGTATGCACTCCATCTGCAGCGCCGCAGGAATCAGCGGCGGCCTCTTCCTATACTCCCGAAGACTATACGAAGCTGCAGTACAACGCAGACGGCCCTTTCGGGATCGACGTGGACAGCTGGAATACCTATGATGCGGATGGCCATCCGTCGCCTGCCGTCGATACCTCAGACATTGTGGTCGCGGTCGTCGACAGCGGCGTGGATTATACTCATCCGGATCTGAAAAATGTGATGTGGGACAAAGGCCTGGAATACCCGGAGCTCACCGCGATGGGCGGCGGAAGATACGGTATCAACGTCAGTCCCTGTGACTCGTACGGCCGGCCGTATGATTCGACGGATCCCATGGATGATTATCACCACGGCACCCTTGTTGCCGGCATCATATCCGCTGAGTGGAACGGAAGCGGCGTCAGCGGATTGACCGGAGGCGCGAAGATCATGGCCGTCAAATGCATGAACAATGAAAGCAAAAATACGATCGTCGAATTTATCCGGGCTTATGAGTATATCATAGCGGCGAAAAAAGCCGGCGTAAACGTCAGAGTAATCAATAATTCCTGGCACGATTCCGTTTACGGGGAAACAATGGATAAGCTTGTCCGGGAGGCGGGAGAGCTCGGGATCGTTTCGATTTTTGCTGCCGGAAACAGAGCTCTTGATATAGACAACAAAGATATCCTACAAGCTTCCTTCTACAACAACCCGTACGTCGTGATCGTCGGTGCGTCCGATGAAAAGGGGCAGCCCACGGATTTTACCAATTACAGCCGCAGGATCGTCGATGTTTTTGCGCCGGGCAATAAGATCTATTCCACGATTCCCAGAATAAAAGGGAAGATCCCGCAAACCGCGCACCCGTTCGAAAAAGATGGGACAGTATTCTGTTCTGATTATTCACAGGATGATGTGTCGGTCGATAAAAACCATGTAAACAGCGATCTGGGGTTTACCGGATCGGACGGTGACAACAAAACGAGTGTCACTTTGGAGGAACATCCGAAAGCCGGCCAAAGCCGTTACTCTTGAGACCTTTGCCGCCGATCTTGAGACGGAGGCGGGATCATCCGCTGCGTTTGAAAACTGCCCGCAAGGTCTTAATAAGTTCGGGTTCAATTTCTTTGATATGCGCGGTGCATCGGAACGGTCGTTCAGGCTGGTCATAAATGTCACAGAAGAAGATGACACCCAGGCGGATCACGTCCTTGTGAAAAGTATGGCTCTGACTGCAGACGCGGATGCATACGAATATGACACCGGTACGTCTATGGCGGCGCCCGCCGTAGCCGGCGAGGCGGCCATTTTGTCCGCTGCCTTTCCGGAGGAAGGAGCTGATCAGATCGCCGCCGGGACTGGATCGGCAGACCGGAAAATCTGTATGAACGGCTGCCGCTGCCCGGCAGGGATCTTACAGGGAATCCGGGGACTTATTCCGTAACGTCCGATGAATTTGACGATACGTTCTACGGAATAGAAATGCAGTCTCTCATCGGCTGTGACGGGGCGCTCTATGCATTCTGCAAAAGCCGCGACCTCAAAACATCCGTATTCCGTTATGACATCGGGAAAAAAGAGGTGATGATCCCAACGTGCTGATGGGAACGAGCCGCTGTCTCGTATACGACGGCCAGGATACATTGTATGTTTTCGGAGGAAATGATACCGAAAATGACCTGAATGATGTTTATCAGATCACCCTCGCAGACGGCACGTATACGCAAAGAACCCTTTTGTATGACGAACATCCCATTGTAGATAATGCACCCCTTAGTCAGGGCGCTGCAACCGGTGCGGTATCTCTCGAAAACGGGATCATGTTCAGCGGACGAACTGCGGCAGACACTGACGGGAAGAAAACTGCAGATACTTATGTTGGAAATTATGGGGATACTCATTTTGCCCCGGCTGACGGCATGGTCTGCCTGTCCCCCGTTTTCAGCACCTGCTGCACTGCTTACCGGGATAAATTCTATGTTCTGGGCGTTACTGTTTCAGAAGAAGGAGGATACGTCTTTGCCGGAACAGACGTGAAAACCAGGGTGCAGTACGGCGACGCCGTAAGGATCACCGTCTCTTCTTCTGACGGGGGGAGCGTCAGCCAGGAAGGCACCGTAAAAAGTTTCATCGGAGCTGAGGAGACATTCTCACTGGTCCCCGACGAGGGCTTTAAGGTCGGAAAGATCGAAATCGACGGGCAGGAAATGTCCGAAGCCGATACCGCTGCTGCCGCAGAAAACGGATACACATTCAAAGACCTCGCCAAAGACCATGAGATGAATGTCTCATTCGTGAAGAAGTGAGAATTATTACGCCTGTTTCTCTGCGATCACTGTGATCCACGGTTTTGTTTTATGGTGGTCTGCTCTGACCACACAAAAGCCTGCCGCCTTCAACGCTTTCTCAATCTCTTCCACGGTATGGCATTTCATTCCGTCAATGATCTTTTCAAACTTAAGTCCTGCAGCATCCATCCCGTCGGATTCATTGCAGATCAGGAAATATCCGCCCGGTTTCAGCACTTTCGCCACCTGTCCGAAGCACTTTTCCAGGCCAGGCCAGAAATACACTGTCTCAAAGGCAGTGGCAAGGTCATATTTTCCGACCGGCAGCTGCAGGTCGGAAACATCCCCCTGCAAGACCCGGCAGCGCCCTGACGCGATCATGTCCCGGTTATACTTCCTTGCCTTTTCAACGGAAAGGTCGGAGTAATCGACTGCCGTCACATGCGCGTCCGGATATTTTTTCAGCAGTTCTCCGGCATTTCGTCCACCGCCGCAGCCAAGATCAACGATCTTTGAAGGGCTTGTCTCCGGCAAATACGAGAACCCCCAGTCGGCTAGCTTTGCATGCCCGGAATTCATCCCGCCAAGCATCATCTTTCCCAGAAAGCCCTCCGGCTTCCTTGTCTGGCTTACAAAACTCTTAAACAATCCCATCATTTACTTCCTTTCCTCTCACTTTTTGTGAACCACGGTTTCTCAACGCGGTTTTTCTTCGTCACTTTGTCATTATCCTTTCCAGATTTCTGACCAGCCGTTCAGGCTGCAGCGGCGCAAGCCCGCCGTGCCCGACATTTTCAAACCGCCTGAATCTTGTCTGCGGGAAATGCTTTTTCACATAATCGATATCCCACTTTCGATCCTTCATTTCCGTTCCGGCGAACCAGTACTCGATTCTGCTGCAGTCCGTATAAACAGGATCCGGCATCGTGTAATTGTTGCAGGATTCGAATGTCCGCCATATTGTTCTGAAGCTCATCATATTCAGGACTTTGCTGATATATTTCAGGTCTTCATCAGAATAATCGTCCGTGGAGAAAGCCTTTTCCAACAGCTTCAGTCCTCCGATCTTTCCAAGGGAAACCATCAGGAAATCCCGAAGCGCGATCAGGCGTGTGACGATCCGGGGAAGCTGGTACGGCGTTATTCCTCCATCCATTACAGCACAATGGATGTTCAGACGATTGTCCGCAAGGATTCTTGCCACAACAGCTCCTCCCATGGAGCAGCCGTAAATGCAGACTGTCTTTGCATATCCGTGACCGATGATCCAGTCTTCAAGTTCTGAAGCGATCTCTTCCACACTGGTAAAGTCTCCTTCCATCTGTGTGTCATATCCCGGCAGAGCCGGGATCAGCAGATGATAATGATCCTTCATAAGCGGTATGACATATTCAAAATAATCCCACATCACTGCGGAAGGATGGATCAGTACAACGATTTCATTATTTTCCTTGCCAAACTCGTGAATGGTCATTTTTGTATCTCTCTGTCAAACTTATTGTGAGTTAATGTTAATTAAAATTAGTAATATTTAATTACTGTTACTATACTAAACCTCGGCAGGTTTTTCAACCGTTTTTACTGCCCTGGCAAACATTTCCGGAACATAAAAAAGATATTTTCCGTGGTTTCCGGAAAATATCTCTTAGTCTCTCAATCTGGAAGTTTCTTACCTTGTATGATCATGGAAAGCGGATAACCCTTATGATCTAATGCTGTAAACCCGCCGCTGATATCATATTCAAACTCCTTAAGTCCCGTAACAATTATTCCATTTCTGCACATTCCGGATATGATCTCTGACATCGGGTGGGTATAATCCGTGAATGTCTTTGAGTGATAACGCTTCCGGGTCATATAATACATCCCGTCATTTCCGGTCCACTTTTGTTTAAAGTATGAATAACGGCATTCCATTTTATGCTCAGGATCAAATGTTTCTTCATCCTCTGTGGCAAGCATATTTGTGAAGGGATGCTGTTCATTGATCACGATCACGGCTCCCGGTTTCATACATTTCGCCGTAATTGCAAAAAATCGGTCCAGATCTTCAAACCAGCACAGCGCTCCTATAGTAATGATCACAACATCAAACCGGTCCTTCCAGCGATCATCGATATCGTAAACATTAACAGCCTCAAAAACACAGGGCAGGTTTAGTTCTTCAGCTTTTTCATTTGCAAAGGCGACCTGATTCTCAGCAATATCAAAACCTGTCCCTTCAGCCGCTCTTCCGCTTTTTACTAAAGAAAGCAATTCTCGTCCGTTATTACAGCAAAACTGACCGATCACTTTGTTTTCCGTATCAATTGATCTCAGAATATCTGCCATTTCTTTTTCAAAAAACGGATAATCTTCCTTCTGTATACGGTCTGTTATATCCGCTCCCCATGACGCGTCCCTGTTATCAAACGCCTCTTCCCATGCTGCCTTGTTCCCCTTAATGTATGTATCCATAATGTTTTCTCACCATTTCGTTTTCATTTATCAATTTTCCTGTTTTTAAGAAAATGATACCATTAATAAAAACATAAAAAAGACCGAGCCATCAGATTGCGCCGTTACAGACGAAAAGAGCCCTGGCCATCACCTTCTCCGGCGTATTCCACGCCTTTTCCAGTCCCAGGGTTTGTCGTCTTCATACCTGCTTCCGAATTATTTCACCGCATAACAAACCAATGATCTTCACGATATCCGCCAGCGTAAATCCCATATCCTTCAGCGCTGTAATCCGCCCGATCACCGGCAGCTGCTCCGGGTTGTAATAGCGGTATCCTGTGAAGTCGTCGATCAGGGCCGGTTTCAGCAGGCCAATATCATCGTAATGGCGAAGCATTCGGATGCTGACTCTGGAGAGTTTTGAAAAT
>JBGUOI010000029.1:0-2585 GCA_045118075.1 Porcincola sp.
CAGTAATGGAACGCTGCTACGGAAAGCTGGAAATTTCCGAACGGCACCGCCACAGATACGAATTTAACAATGACTATCGCGGCATACTGACTGACTGCGGACTGACCTTAAGCGGATTTTCACCGGACGACAGACTCGTAGAGACAGTAGAACTCTCTGATCAGGACTTCTTTGTAGGTGTCCAATACCATCCCGAATTCAAGAGCCGGCCAAACAGACCGCACCCCCTGTTCCTCGGGTTTGTCGGCGCAGCAACACAACATCCTGATTGACGGTCGGCGAGCCATCGAACCCTGTTCCCCAAATAGAAGACATAAGACTTTTCCAATAGAAGATACATACCGGTTCGAATGGATCTGTACAGATTGGCAAAATGGAATTATGGATTTGTTTAAATATCCATTTTGGAATTATTTTGGCTGTTTCTTGTTGACAAATCCATTTAATGGATTTATAATAGGTTCACAAACAGACAGAATGAGATATGACAAAACGTTGGATACAAAAACAGTAACTGAGGTATTTTCAAAAATGGGTATGACGCTTCAGGAAATCAAGGAGTTAAAAAAACAGCTCGGGCTCACAAACGATCAGCTTTCAAGTCTTTCCGGCGTACCGTTGAGCACTGTACAGAAAGTCCTCGGAAACACGACTTCGGCCCCCAGACAGGTGACTCTGCGAAAACTCGAAACAGCGCTTGCAACAGCGCTGAATGATCGAAAGACACCTGGCCCTGTTTCAAAAAATTCAGGAGTAAATTCAGTATTAGATCCAGTATTAGATTCTGTATCAGATTCAAAAACAGATTCAAAATCAAATCCAGAATTCCGGCATCAGAATAAGATGGCACTGGAAAATGGTCTTCTATATCCCGGATACTCACAGCCTGATCCAGGCATTTTTCTGAAAGAGCCATCCGCACCTTACCATACAGATTCTTCAACAAAGGGAAAGCATACGATCCAAGACTATTATTCCCTTCCCGAAGAGAGCCGCAAAGAGCTGATCGACGGAGTCCTTTACGACATGGCGGTTCCCGATGGTATCCATCAGGACATACTGCTGATTCTGGGGTCTCTTTTCAGAGCTTATATCCTGAAAAACAAAGGGGGATGCAGAGTCTATGTCGCCCCCCGGGATGTGCAGCTCGATTCCAGTGACGACAAGACTATCGTGCAGCCGGATATTCTGATTGTCTGCGACAGGGACAAGATCACTTCCCGGTGTATTGTGGGTGCTCCCGACTTTATTGTTGAAATACTCTCTCCTTCGACCAGGGAAAGAGATCTTCACCTCAAAGCTTCTAAATATGCAAATTCAGGCGTGCGTGAATACTGGATCGTAGACCCGTATAAAAAAATTGTGCTCGTCTATCGCTTCACTGAAAGCCGTTTTCCGGCATGTTTCAGCTTTGCAGACAGTATCCCTGTAGGCATCTGGAGCGATCAGCTGCAGATTGATTTCCGGCAGATCAGCGAAGAGCTTTCCGGGTTATATGAGCAGTGAGACAGGAGAGATATTCATTCATAAAGCATATCTCCTCCGTCCTTTTTATGATCTGTCAATTCCCGATAACGGTAATGCGTCCCTGCGGCTCGGCGTAATTCTCCGGAATCGTTCCGCCCAGTTCTGTTTTCATATAATTGATCAGCGCCTCAGAATCAAGATATCCGACATAAATCTTTGTTGCGGCGCCTGCCTGCGCAAAGCGATAATAGGTATCGCCTCCGCTGGCAACGAAATCAATTTTTCACCGGCATCCGGACTGCACGACACTAAACCTGCCCCCAGAAACAGCATTGCCGCTGCAATCATCATTTTTTTCAGTATTCCCTTCATGGCTCAGACCTCCTTCTTCCATCAGTTTTTCTGCTGTTTCCGGTTGTAAAAACGCATACACGACAATAGCACCACGGTCTCGACCGATGAAGTCCAGGGAAACTGATTGACGCACATGCCGCGCACGGGACGGTAGCCGGCGGCGATAAAAGCAGGAAGGTCGCGGGCGAGACTTGTCGGCTTGCAGGAGATGTACAGGATATTTTCCACTCCATAGGCAATGATCCGGGGAAGGGCTTTGGGATGAATGCCGTCCCGGGGGGGATCGAGAATGATGGTGTCCGGTTTCTCATCGATTCCGTCCAGGACTTTCAGGACATCGCCCGCGATGAACTCGCAGTTGGAAAGTCCGTTCCTTTTTGCGTTTTCGCGGGCGGCTTCAACAGCCTCCTCTACGATCTCAACACCGATCACTTTGTCCGCAAAGGGGGCCATCAGCTGAGCGATGGTGCCGGTCCCGCAATAAAGGTCATAGACTATTCCGCAACGGTCATTCTTTTCAGTGAGAAACTTTCTCGCGGTCTCATAAAGAACCTCTGCTCCATAGCTGTTTGTCTGGAAAAAAGAAAAAGGGGTCACCTTAAAACGGAGGCCCAGAAGCTCCTCTGTAAAATGGTCAGTGCCGAACAAAATCTCTGTTCCCTGATCTGCAACCACATCCGCGAGGGAATCGTTGGATGTATGAAGGATGCCGACGATTTTTCCGTTAAGATGCGGTACGTCCTGAGCGAGACTTCGATGCTCTG